>NZ_JBFHFD010000040.1:0-26945 GCF_041583735.1 Novipirellula sp. | reverse complement strand
ATCGCGGGCCTGCGGAACATCCGACTCGTTCTCGGCGATCAACTCGATTTCGGCGAATCGGCCGACCTGCTGGACGTCATCCAGCACCACTGAGAAACCGACCCAATCACCTCTGTTTGACTCCGCTGCGGATTCATCCGGCTCAAACACACGCCGCGTCTTGCAAACTTCCGCGACACGCTGAAACCCAAGCAACTGCAGCAACTCTTCGGTCTTGTCGCCATCGGCATCCCCGGGCCCCAATTCCCATTCCAATTCACGCCGAGCCTTGATTGCGCCTGGCAACTTCGTTCCTTTGTACGTGATCCAGGGCAATCCATTGACCCGCCGCACCCGCAACGCCTCTTTGGACTGGGCAAAATCACGGCACGGATGATTGTAATAGGTATCCCGGTGAGTCTGAGTTTCGACGGCCTGAAACCCCGCCTCGAGCAACATTGCTTCGGTGGCAGTCGAATCGTCCAAATGAAACTTTTGCTCAACTTCAAACATAATGGCTTTCACAGCAAGCGAGAGAGTGAGTCTGTGCGATGGAGCCAGGAGCTGACGATGCACGACTCGCACTTTAGTTGAAAGGCGGGTCAGTCAACGACAGGCTGGACGCCCCCGCGACCTGGCGAGGATGGCAGCGGCTTGGCCACTCGGCTCAGTGGTGTTGGCGTCCCTTCGCTGGTCACCCAAATTTCGCCGTTCTCGTCCATACAAAGGGCTTCGATCTGTCTCAAGCGAGGCAGATCACTGGCTTCGGCGACCTGTTTTGTTTGTTCGGCAACCGACATGTCGCGTGGTGAGCAGCGAAAGCAAAAAGCTTGAAAGTAGTTGGCAAGCCACAAATCGCCCGTGCGTGGGTCAATATCGGCAGCCGAAACCATCGGCAGCGCCAGCACTCCTTCGATTTTTGCCACCACCCGGTCTGCTACGGGGAGCGAGGCTGCTGCGGGGAGCGAGGCTGCTGCGGGGAGCGAAGCGGGCGGATGCGAGCGGAGCGATTCCAGTCGTCTCACCAAATCGGGCAACTCTACAGAGTAAACGTTCACGTACGGGATCGCGGATTTGGCAATCATCAAGATTTTGCCACGCGAAGGATCAACCGCAATCGCTTCGCAATCGCGGGCTCCATCGGGGTAGGTGAGCTGTACCGTGAGATAACTTTTTATTTTTGTCGCACGTGTCGGGTCGGGTTCGTCGAACAAATAGAAAAAGCAGGCATCGCGTTTGCAGTCGTTGTCTCCGCAATCCGCCACCAGCAGGTACTTTCGATCACCCAGTTGAAACGATGCCATATCTTCCCAATCCAACGACGTTGCCGCAATCAATTCGCAGCGACCAGTGGCCTTGCCGCGGGAATCAAAGGCGAACAATCGTGCGGTATCGCCCGAATCATTATGCGACCAAAAGTGCCCGGGCTGCCGATGAGAGGCGGCCAAACCACTACTCTCGCTTAATTGGGGTTCCTGCAGATAGATTGGGGGGGAATTGGCGGTTGAGCCCGTATTCTGCCCATTTAAATCCTGGGCGGATGTCCACTGAACGATCGCTACACTCGATAATAGAGTGAACGAAAAGAGAGCAAACGAGATCGCAAGATGAAAAGCTCGAAGGTGACCCATTTGATTTATTGCTTTTTGATAAACGACCTTTAGCGTGAAACCACATTCCGAAACAACTGATATGAACGAAGTTCCCCTGCAGCCTCGAGAGCCCCTACAGCCTCGAGCGTCCCGGTCGTGGTGGCCGCTGATTGTCTTAATCTTAGCGTTTGGGCTGTTCGCTGTCAGTCGAAACCAACCGGCCCGCGATTCACAAGACAGCGTTGCGATCGGCCAGTCCGCTCCGCAACTGGAATTGGTTCGACTTTCCCAAGATCCTTCGGAAATGTCCATCGAAGGCTTACCCGCGGGCAAAGTGACGCTGATCCATCTGTGGGGAACCTGGTGCGGCCCCTGCACGATGGAATACCCACATCTGTCGGAAATGGTCCAAGAATTCGCATCCAACGAGAACTTTGCGTTCATCTCGATTTCGTGCGAGGCCGGGTCGTCCGAAACCATCGAAAGCCTAGCACAGCGAACCCAGCACTTTCTTGATTCGATCGACGCCGATACCAATGTGTTTGCCGATCCGCGTGGCATGTCGCGTGAGAACGTTGCCAAGTCGCTAGGGAAACCGCACATGTATTTTCCGACTTCGGTGCTGGTGGACCAGCAGGGCACGATTCGCGGCGTGTGGGAAGGATTTTCGCCTAATGGTGTCGATCAAATGAAAGCCAAAATCGAGGAACTATTGTAAGCGTCAGACCACGGCATCGGTTATTCAGTTTGTGTTCCCGATAGCAATGTTTGTTTTAGCGTCTTCGCGGCATGCACGGGGTCCTCGGCATCGCGAATCGCGCCGGTGACCGCAATCCGATCACAACCGGTTGCCATTACTTCGTGGACGTTGCTTTGATCGATGCCTCCGATTGCAAACGCGGGTATCGCGATCGACTGTGTGACTTGCTGAAGAAACGTTGGTCCCACGTAAGCATCAAACTGCTTGGTGCGGCCCGCGAAAATGGGACCGCACCCGATATAATCGGCACCGTCATCGACCGCCTCTTTTGCCTGCTCGATCGAGTGGGTGGAAATCCCTAGCAAGCGGCGATCTCCGATGATGGCGCGGGCAGCGGCTGCCGGTAATTCTTCTTGCCCGACATGGACGCCATCCGCACCGGAGGCAACCGCGATATCGGCGCGATCATTGACAATGAACAACCGCCCCTGCTTTCGCGCGACCGCCGCACCGACACACGCGCGTCGATAGAGCGTGCGGTCGTCGAGTGAGTGATCACGGAGCTGGAAAATGTCCACCCCCGCCTCTGCAAGCCGCTGGATCGAAGCGACGAACTGTGACTCCGATTCACCGCCATCGATCAGCAGATACAATTTTGCTGCGGCCAGCTGAGCGGTGTGCTGGCTCGTGGATGCCGCCAACTCCAGCGATGCACTCGCTTGGTAGGCTCGATAGCGGATCTGTTCCACCTTGGCAGCAAAATGGGCATCGATTGTTTTGCCATACTCTTCGATCACTCGCAGCGATTGAGCGATACGGGCGGCGGCAGCGGCGATCACCTTTTGCGGCGTCGACCGCTCGTATTCGGCTGATTCACGTATTTCGGTCCCCACGTCGCCTGGCGTATCACGCGCTTCGATCAATTGCAGGCGATCGACACTTTCACTCGTGGCGGTAGTCAAATCGTGACGAAGCGATTTAAAGCTGCCGCTGAGGGCAGCATCGTCCAGCGCAAACCGGGCATACTCTTCCAAGGTGCGAAGCCCTTCGGTCGCTCGATTTATCGAGGCATCCAGAATACGATAGGTCGCTTGACCTGCTAGGATTGGCATCTGTTTAAATCGTCAACGGGAAACGAGAAGAGGTAGAAAAACATGAAGACATCCGCAGCTTTCGCAAACATCGTTGCTTCAGTATTGATGATCTCGATCGCATTTTCGCCGCTGGCGATTCCAGCGACTGCGGACGACGGGGGTAAAGCCAGCCCAGAGAAAACGCAAACAAAACCAGCTCCGAATCGTAATGCAAAGCCCAAAAAGGTGAACCCGGCATTCCAGCCGCCCGTGGCCGTCAAGGGACTTCCCAATGTGCTGCTGATCGGCGATTCGATCTCGATCGGCTACATGGTGGATGTCCGCAAACAGCTTGATGGCGTGGCAAATGTCTATCGCCCGGCGGTCAATTGTGGACCGACCACACGCGGGTTGCAGTCGCTTGAGACATGGATCGGCGATCGCAAATGGGACGTCATCCATTTTAATTTCGGGCTGCATGACTTGAAATTCATGGGTCCGAAGGGACAAAATTTGGCGGATCCCAACGCGGCGACAAGCCAGCGTCAGGTTCCGATCGATCAGTACGCGGACAATTTGAGAAAGATTGCCGAGCGGCTCAAAGCGACCGGCGCGACGGTGATTTGGCGAGAAACCACGCCGGTTCCCGAAGGAGCGGCCGGACGTATCGCGGGCGACGCAAAGCGTTACAATGTTGCCGCTGCCAAGGTGATGGCCGAGGTGGGTGGGATCGAGATCGACCCAATGTACGACTTTGCAACCGAGCATGCCGATTTACAATTGAAGGCCAACGTGCACTACACCCCAGCGGGGTCAAAGAAGTTAGCCGAGCAAGTGGCGAAGTCGGTCCGAAACGCGTTAGAAAAAAAGTAGTCCGTTCCCCCTTCCCACGTCGCCAGCGCAGCTGCAAAATTTCACTTCAGGACGATTACGGTTCTGAAGCCATTCCCAATTGAAACGCCCCCCAACTTTCAAAACGCCTCACTTTTCCAAACGCCCTCGTAGCTCAGAGGATAGAGCATCGCTTTCCTAAAGCGGTGGCCGCTGGTTCGAATCCAGCCGGGGGCATTCTTTTGTTCTTGACGAAAAGTCGCCCGCACGTAGTATCAAAACCGAGTGCGATCCAAAGGTGCGTTAGCTTATGACTGGCGGACTGTGGAAAAGTTGATTTAGGTCGCCAGAGTTAGTTCGGGAACTCGGTCGAACTCGTCCGGTGTTTGATAATTGAGCGTTTGGTGGATACGGCTCTTGTTGTAGTACGCTTCGATGAATCGAAACACGCTGAGCCTCGCTTCTTCTATATCGGCAAGCGTTTCGAACTTCGTCCATTCATGTTTCAACGTCCAGAAAAATCGTTCCATCACTGCGTTGTCGTAACAACAACCACTACGGCTCAATGAAATAGTGATCCCAAGCGATATCAACGTCGATTGGAGGGGCTCGCTGGTGTACTGGCAGCCGCAATCGCTGTGGTGCAGGTCTCCTGACGTTGCGCACTGCCGCTGCTCGATTGCTTGTTGCAATGCATCGCAAACCAATGGAGTCGTTAGACTGTCGGAGATAGACCATCCGATTGCTTTGCGACTGAATAGATCCAACACGACTGCAAGATAAACCCATCCAGAAGCTGTTGGCAATTAAGTGATATCCGTTACCCATTTCTGGCTGGGCCGGTCGGCTGTGAAGGTTTGATCTAGCAAGTTTGGTGGAGGTTGCTTGGATGGATCGACTTGGGTTGTTGTCGGCTTGAATTTCCGCGAAATCCGGCTTTGAATGCCTAGTTCTCGCATTGCGCGAGCGACGGTGTTGCGGCAAGCGGATTCCATAGAGGGATCCGCCTTCAATCGTTGCGATATCTTGTAGCTTCCATAGTTGCCGTGTGATTCTTGATGTACTTGCTGAACAAAGTGGTGAATTCGCTCTTGTCGTTGTTTGCGCGGACTTGGCAAGGTCGAGCACCACCTGTAGAAGCCACTCTTACTGCCCCCAAGACACGACACATCGCAACGATTGGGAAGATGTCTTTGTTGTTTTTGATCCAGGCGTATTTCACTGCGACTCTTTCGCGAAATACGCCGTCGCTTTTTTTAAGTATTTCACGCTCCATCTCGACGCGAGCGAGTTCTTTGCGGAGTCGCTTCACTTCCGCAGTGAGCTGTTCGACCGACGCGTTATCGTCACTAGGCTTTGGTATTGGCGCGAACTTCCGATGCCAATCACGTAACGTTGTTGTATCAACATTGACTGCTCTTGAGGCGGCCGCAAAGGTGTAACCTTGATTAACGATCAGATCGACAGCATTTCGCTTGAACTCTTCGGTAAACGAACGTCGTTGTCCGTTCTTTGCCGACATATTGGTCTCCTGAGACGATTTTGAAGGATTCGTCCACAGTCCGCCAGTCATGGGCTAACGCGGGAGGTTGTAACCCTTCTGGCTTTAATTGTGTGGTAGCTGGTGAGAGGTGCAATTCTTTGCATTCCCACTTAATTCACGTCCTTGGTGATACGGTAGCACTGCTAATTCCAAACCACGTGCTCTCCGGGTCGACAATTAAAAAAAGTCCTGTGGCCCAATGGCTACGACACCTGTCTTACAAACAGGAAACGATGGTTGCCGCTACTTCGACGCGCAGTGGACGAATCGGGGAGCCCTTCTCTCTGTATCTGCAAAATCAGGAGATTGAACTTTCGCCCCTCGATGCTGTACGTCTTCACTTTTGGCCCACATTCGCCAATAGCCGCGAACCCGATGTGTTTGCACTGCTCGAATCGACCAAACACGAGCAGAGTGTCGCATTGTTGATAGAAGCAAAGCTCCATGCGTCCCAACACGAAATCGACGGACTGAGCCAACTAGGACATTATTGATTTACACAGGGGTGATGCGTTTGCGGTAAGATGAAAATCTTATTGGGGCGGCGTACACAGGTATCCAAATTGCAACACAATGTTCGACGCGGCGGTGAGTCAAATCAGGAATGCCTGCCAACGACATTTGTCCAGCCGTGTTCGATTTTTAAGAAGTCGTATCCTATCGAGGCTCAATTGTTCATGAGTTTTAAATCTTCGACGGTAGATACTTCGGAGAAGCTATCGACATTAGCTCCACGGCAACAAACCAAAATCCTTGACTGCTAAAATCCTACGCCATGAACTCTAATTCACACTCGACCCAACAACAGAACGTCTCTACAGGTTCAAGTGAATCAGATAAGCATTTACTGTCTTCGGTTGTCCTCCTTGAAACGATTGATCCACTAAAAACGATTGATCCCGAAAGCGCGCTCGAACAGTCTGGAGACCTAACTCCGGCCCTTGCCCCAATGCTCGCAACGATTTCGGCTGATGACCATGGACGTCAACTAGAGATTGTCACAGCATTTCAAGCTGCGTGGGAGTCGGGGGCGATGCCGCGATTGAGTGATTTTTTGCCAGTCGATGCAGCACTTGGTTTTCGTGACTTCGTTGCCTTTAAGCTGGTGCTTGTAGATATCGAGCAGCGGCGGATTCGAAGTCATCCTGTCTCCGAACAAGATTATTTAATGCAAGCACCGCAGTGCAAGGCAGCAATTAAATTCGCTTTGAATAGTTCAACGATCAAGACAAACAAAACCACCGAGTTAACGAAACCAGTTTCATCGGATGAAAACGACTCATTGCAATGGTCGATCGAAGCGGGGCCTAACTCCGTTGCTCGCTACGCACCGCTCGGAATGCACGCCAGAGGAGGTCTGGGTGCAGTTTATCGTGCGAAAGACAATGAGCTCGGTCGCATCGTTGCACTCAAACGCATTCTTCCGGCTCGTGAAAACGATTCTAACAGCAAAGCGAGATTCGTTTTCGAAGCCGAAGTCACAGGAGCATTGGAACATCCCGGAATCGTACCTGTATACGGATTGAGTCGTTACGGGGACAACCTTCCGTACTATGCAATGCGGTTCATCCAAGGCCAGAGTTTATCAAACGCGATAAAATCATTTCACGACGAAAACCCTATCTCGTCGTCGAAAACGTTTTATGACCGCGCGTTTCGACAGTTGCTGAGAAGGCTAATCGACAGTTGCAATGCGCTGCATTATGCACACGAACGTGGCGTTCTTCATCGCGACATTAAACCGGACAACATCATGCTTGGGCACTATGGAGAAACACTGGTCGTCGACTGGGGATTGGCCAAGGTTCAATCCACCACCCATGATTTTGATCAGCCGCAAACAGGGTCAGCTTTTATACAGCCTCTAAATCTCAGTGGCAGCGGAGACAGAACGAGCCAAGGAGTGGTTGTAGGAACTCCGATGTACATGAGCCCTGAGCAAGCACTTGGAATGCACGAACAACTTACAGCCGCTGCGGACATCTATAGTCTCGGCGCTATTTTGTTCAACATGATTTGTAATTTACATCCGATCGAAGGAAAGACGACTCGTGAAATTATTTCAAAAGTTCGGACTGGCTCGACTCGAGACTTAACCTTAGTCGCCCCCAAAGCTCCCCGAGCGCTCGTGTCGATCTGCAAGAAAGCAATGGCGACAACCCCCGAGGATCGCTACGGAACGGCAATTGAATTGAGCGAAGATCTTGACCGGTGGATGAGCGCCGAAGCGGTCAAATCGCATGACGAGACTTGGATCGAGCGGATATCAAGGCTACTTTGGCGCTATCGCAACGAAGCACTAACGATCGCTTCAGCATTGATAGTGTTAACGCTGGTTTCTATCGCTGCTTCACTTTTAATTTATAAAGCAAAGAAAAACGAAGAGATCGCAAAGCTTCGCGAAACAATGTTTAAAGGTGAAGCGGTTCAGCGTTACCGCGACTCGCGTCAGTCAATTGATTCTTGGTTAGTTCAGAGCAGTGACGCACTTGAATACTTTCCCGGCAACCGCAGCGTTCGCTCACGACTGCTAACACTTGCCGCCGAAGACTACGCAAAACTCACTGGTTTGGTAAGCGAAGATCCTGAGCTAGAGCTTGAACGCGGCCGAGCTTTGATAAAACTGGGTGATTTGCATCGCAGTATGAAAAAGCATTCCGAAGCACGCGAGTCTTTCCGCAAAGCAATCACACTGCTCGACCAAGGTGCCACAAAAACAGACGGGTCCAACCAACTACCGACAAAATACGCCATTGAATCGGCCAACGCTCGCTCGCGATTAGCACTCGACTACGCTAGCGAACGTGACTATAAGAAATCCGATCTCGAATTTCGAACTGCGATCGAACAGCTCAAAAAGATCAATGAGACGTCAAGGGACTTATCTGTTTATCGCTACCTTGCCGCTGCGTGGACCAATTGGGGAGATGCGGCGTTCGTTCAGCTGAAATTAGGCGAGGCTACAGCGCGTTTGAATTACGCCATTCAAGCATGGGATCATCTTGGAAGTAATTCGACAACAAAAGATCTGCTCGATCGATTGCGTACGGAAGAGCTTCAGGGTCGAGTGAAAGTTTCAGAAGGAAATCACCAAGCCGCCATCGAACGGTTTAATAAAGCCATCGAGCGTTTTGGACCACTAGCCAACGACAACGACCCAAACTACCTCGATTCCATTGCATCTTTACTCGTATCACGTTCATTGGCCCAACAAAGTTTGGGTCGGCATCGCGAACAAATGGACTCACTCGCACTCGCGATGACTCATTTTCGAACTCTTCGTCGAGCTATACCGGACATGCCTCGGTACACCGAAAATTTGGTATTAACACTTACCGATTTCGGCTTGATCTTATTCGAAGAGGAGCGATGTCGTGAAGCATTAACGCATTTACAAGAAGCCGGCGAATTGCTTGATGACCTGATACGCGACTATGGCGCCATCTCACGATTTGAAGACATGCGAGCAGCAAATCATGACGCAATCGGTCAAGTCCAACTTACACTTGGAGATTCTACTAACGCTATTAAGAGTATCGCCAAGTCCATTACTACCTACCAACAGTTAAGCCTGAAAATCCCTGAATCACCTGACTATATTGAGCGACTCGCTATCGCACAAAGCCATTACTCGCAATGCCTCGCCGTAGGATCGCCGGCGGACTTCAATAAAATCGCTTTGGCAATTGAGGGATTCGAGACGTCGATTGCAACGCTAAAGGAGTTGATCAATATTTATCCAGACATACCTCAGTACCGTGCGTCACTTGGCCATGTTTACGAAGCTCAGGGGCGATTTCTCTTTGGCGTAGAAGACGCGGCGTCAAATGTCGCATTTACTGAAGCAATCGAGACATGGAAGGCACTAGGAGAACGGCGAACTCCTGCGACTAGCGAAGAGCTAGCATGGTTATTATTGAGCTGCGAGAACGAGAAGATTTGTTCACCGAGTGAGGCGATCGTCTTTTCTGAGGAGGCGCTAAAAGCAAGCCCCGACAACCAGAACTTTCAATCCACTCTTGGTGTCGCACAGTCATTAAACAAACAGAAAGAAAATGCGACCAAGACGCTGAAGCCAATCCTTCAATCCAGCGAAATAGATCGAACTGGGAATGCATGGTTTGCGATCGCAGTGTTCCACAAACTCAATGGAGAGGAAAGCAAAACGCGATATGCGGTAGAACGAGGAGAAAAGTGGTATGAGAACCAAGCTCCAATGCACAAAAATTTGTCTCGTTGGAAAGCCTTGTTACATAAGATGAATTCGCCCTAAAAGAAAAACGCAAGCTAAAGGCGAATACAAAGCTCGAAACGCAAGGTTTGAAGTTACGCGATTATTAGATAGGTTTCTTAGCCAAACGACAAAATCAATGTCGCAACTCCAAAAAAGCGAACGAGTGGAGCCCCCCCTGCATAAGGTGTTGAGTAGAATGTAATTTGCCGAAACGCGTTGAGGTCCGGTCCTGGTTAATCGTAGGGCAATGCTGTTCGGCTGATTAAAATGAAAACTTATGTGTTGATGTCGTATGTCTACCCCTGCGACATGGGCTTCAACCAGTCGAAAGTTTCAGCGAATGTCACGTCACGCTTACCAATGAAATCTACTGGTGTCTCACACCCAATTTCCGTGGACGCATAGAGGGGTAGTTGATTCGTCGCAACCACAGGCTTGAGCTTTTTAGCTGGAGAAATTTTTTCACTCACAGGCAATTCAACCAATCGGCTTGGTTCGTTTTGCGTTTCTGAACTCGTGATCGAAATCAATATTGGCGTCGAAATTAGCTCACCTAAGCCACCGCTCGACAGTGGCAAACGATTGATGACGTAAAGCGCGTCAAGCGCTGTCAAGAATCCATCCCCATTGGGATCATAAAATTGAAATAAATTTGAATCCAATGTCGTTGGGTCAACAAGTTGATTCAAATTATTGGTGACTTGACGTCGAGGCAATGCGTTAATGATGGTTAGCGCGTCGGCGGCTGTCCCAAGGCCACTGCCGTTAACGTCCTCTGGAAGCAAGGGATTGGTCCATGCCAAAGGCCCAACAAGGCGGATTATTGCATCACCATTCCTGAAAATTCGACGGAAAGTACCATCAACTATTTCCACCGAATCAAATTTCCACCCACCATCAAACGTCACTTCGTCGTCAGTGTCAGCAATCACCAAAAGTGACTGATTGGGTGACAAGCCTGCGATCTTTGCTCCATCAAGCAATATCCGATTCTTCCCTGTTCCGCGAATATCTATCAGCTTTGTAGCCGCGAGAATTCGCTCCGATAGTGTTGACAGTGAAAGGGTTTCACCTTCACTCTCTAAGACAATTTCCGAGGAGGGGTTGGCAACAAACCCGATCGTTATTTGGAATACCTGCGTCTCCGACAAGTCATTTCCACCACGGGCTTGACCGCCACTGTCACGCACTTGAACCCTAACCGTTGCCGTCCCTGCGCGATCGATTGCAGGAATGAATGTTAAAGTACCCGAATTATCGATGTCTGGCAGTACCGAAAACAGTCCGGGCGAGTCGACCATGACAACGTAATCCGAAACCGTTTGATCCGCTTCGTCACTGCCGCCCCCCGGAGAAAAGTTGTTTGCAAAGCTGATGCGAGTTTGCATTCCTGCATCGGCGTCTACGCTAAAACTCGGGCTCAGATCAAATGTCGGCGGATCATTGACCGGCAACAAACTCACGACAAACGTCTTAGTTGTCGTATCGACACCACCGTTGACAACGCCACCGTCATCGGAAAGTGACACTGTAACGGGGATGGCTCCTGACTTATCAGATTTGGGCGTGAACGTCAGTGTTCCTGTCGCGTCGATTGCAGGTTGCACTGCAAAGTAACTGACATCGGACATGACCGTGAACGGCGAGAGCGTTTGACCGGACTCATCGCTGTTGCCGCCGTTTCCGATCCCCGTCACGAAGTTCGCAAGCGACTGGGCCCCCGCTTTTTGGCTGGCACTTGTTTCTGCCGGTATTAGAAACGTTGGAGGATCGTTCACTGCCAGCACCGTCACCGTGAAAGACTGTTCGAATATGCCATCGTCGCTGGTACCATGCACCTCATCAGCTCCTGCGTCCACTGCGCGGACAGTCAAAACCGATGTCCCATTTTCATTGGCGGTGGGAGTATAAAGAACCGTCGCTTGGCTGCTTCCATCAGCGAAGGAAATGGTTGGATTCGCCACCAAAGCGATGTTGGAACTCATGACAGTGAACTGCAAAGCGGGACCAGCGACTCGACCTTTTATGATCCCAGTCACGATCACAGACTGTTCCGTTGCATCTTCTACGATTGGTGATGGCAGTGATTGAATTTTGAACATTGGCGGCAACGTTGCGGACCGAATCAAGAAATCAATGCCCGACGCGATGTCACTCGCTGCGCCGCTGACCGAAGCTCGTCGCGATCCTTGCACGAGACGATTGTGAAGTACGTATAACGTGTCGGTGTTCTGTGGGATTGCGACAATGTCCAGTGTTCCGCTACCGCCGGGGCCCGAGGTGTCGTTGTCCAAGTTCGCCAGCTTGAACGGCACCTGTTCGCCAAATTGGAATTGTCCTAGCCCGATATTTTCTTGAGGTTCAAAGCGAACTTCGCCGGTTGTCGAATCCAGACCGATATTCCGGAAAATCGATACTTGGCGAGTAGCCAGTTTTGTCGTGATCACATCAATATCACCGTCGTTATCGATATCGGCAGCTTCCACGTTGATTGCGCCACTGGCCGTACCGAGCGTTGTGCTTTGGACTCTCAGCGCACCATCCGCCTGACCAAGAAGGATCGAGATAGAGTTGCTCGAAAAGTTTACGACCGCCAAATCGGGCCGTCCGTCGTCATTGAAATCAGCGACTGCTGAATCGAGCGGTGTCGCTTGGACTGGGTAGTAGTTCCCATCGTATGAAAGAACGCCGTTACTGTCCCCCATTAATACAGTGACTCCACCCGAAGTTGTCGCGGTCGTTTTGGGTGCGACGTGAGTTACCACAAGATCAAGATCGCTGCTGCCAATGAAGTCACCGACGACGAGCGACACCGGCACTTCGCCTCCGGTGTCGACCGGTGCACCGACCGTGAAGACTCCAGATCCATTGTTTGCAAGGACCTGAACGGTTCCAGCAACCTTGTCCAACACGACAAGGTCCAGCGCACCATCGCTGGCGAATTGGCCAGATACGATATCAATCGGTTCATGACCAACCGGCAGCAACGCAGTCGAACCGAATGCCCCTGTGGCACTATCAAAATTCAGCAGTACCAGCACGTTGCCGGTGAAATTACCAACGATTGCAAAGTCGAGTTTAGGGTTCGAATCGAGTTGATCAGTCACCAGCGAAATCGGCGCGCTGAATTTGTTGGCTGCATTCAATTCGATCGCAAAGTCACTTAGATTGAAATCAAACTTCTGAGAGGTGAATCCACCTTGCTTGTCGTTCAGGCGGATACTGAGTTTGTTGGTTTCCCCAAGAACGACCGCGACATCAGCGAACCCGTCGCCATTGAAGTCTCCGGTGACAACGCTCTGTGGATTACCTTCGCTTTTCTCTTTGTCGCTAAGGGGGAACTTGAGAGGCTGTGAATTGTTGCCGAGCAGATCATTTCCGAGCGGACTGACCTGAACCAATTGATTGTCAATCAATAACCGCACCGGAGTCAGCGTAGAAGGTAATGCGGTAAAGCTGTAGTTTCCGTTGACATCAGTGATTGTTTGCGGGTCGTTGAAATCGCGAACGCCCGGCGTGCCGCCATCAAGGTAGACTACGCGACCCGTCGCAGGCGTGTCACCGGCGTCGATGATTCCGTTTCCATTCGTGTCGCTAATCACACGACCAGAAATTGTCGAATCGGATGATTGACCGGTAGCGACGATGCGTTGAAAACCAAAATCGCGTCCCGCTACCGTTGCACCGGCCGGAACGAAAACAAGTTGATCACTGGCTTCCAAAGGGAAAACTTGCTCAACCCCCACGACACCATTCACTTGAATTGCATACTCTGTTTGGCTCTCTAGATTTGAAAAATGGTAGCGTCCATCGTTGCCGGTAAGATGTGCGGGCTCATCTTCGTCCAAGACCCCATTGCGATTCACATCCAGAAATACGGTTGCACCGACAATAGGAGATTCGCCGACGCCAAGAACATCATTTTCAAACTCATCCAAAAAAATTCGTCCCGCGATTTCGCCCGGTAGTGCGACGAGGGCAAAATCAAATCCATTGACGATGTCGCCGTGTCGCAATTCTACTTGCGCAAGAGAAACGTCGCTGAAAGGGTTTGGCGCCGCATTAATTCCTGAGAGATCGCGGAAGACGATAAAGCGACCATCTCCAGAGATCGTTGGAATCACCTTAGACTCATTACCACGTCCAAAACTCTGCTCTTGGTCGCTAACCAAATCATAAATATTCAAATCCAGATCCGATCCGAGCACCGCGAACCGCCCGTCATCGCTAATCGCTGTACCGATATCGCCTTGGCTCAGACTTGTCCTACTGTGTACTATCGCGATTGAGTCTGTCGTGTTGTTGTAAAGAAAATGGTCAAAACGATCGAGTTCGGGGCCAAGGTCGACATCCTGCCTGCGGAAAAGTACAAATCTGCCATCTTGATTCACAGCAAGCTCGTCGATTCTCCCTTCACCAAACGAAACATTTACAATACCAGGGTCTGATCCACTAGAATCATCGGACAGATTCTTTAATGAATCGTTTCTACTATCGAACAGGTATGCGTGTGATTTCAATGAAAAAAAATCCGGCTCCACAACGTCCGATATGAACGCAACAGACTGCCCATCTCCAGCGATTGCCGGCTCATAACTCGGCCCAAGTTCGAGATCGTCATCGAAACTCACCAACTCGATTTGGCCTGATTGCCGATCATGCAAAAAGATGTCGCCATTGCTTTGAAACGCAACCATTCTACCATCATCGCTGAGCGACGGCCGATCCGATTGCTCCGTGAACGGCTCCCCTTCCTCATCGGTAAGTCGCTCGAACTTCCCTGATTTACGGTCATAAACGACGATGCTGGTGACGCTATTTGTTTCGCCTGCAATCAAGTTTGTTGCATTCGTTGCGAAGGCAATAACACTTCCATCACCACTGATTGCGGGTGACGTGCTATTGCCGTCACCAAGCATCAACGTTGGCGAAATGCTGATTGCTTCAACAGAATCGAATTTGCGATCGTAAAGAAACACATGCGTGAAGTCGCTCCTGCCAAACCCAAGTTGATCCGACTGATTACTTGCAAATACGACGTATCGCCCATCATTGGACACTGTTGGGCTCGTCACCCCAAAACCAACAGACGCAATTAACTCGGTTTCACGGCTTTTGGATACTTGCCATCCTACTCCACTGATAACGTGTGTTTCATACGAACCTGGCGAAACGTTTGACAGTAAGTAAGTCCCGGCTTCATTGACAAATAAAGTATTAGGATCGTCGTCATTTGTTATGGTGCTCGGTTCATTTGGATCAAAAACACCATTCTGGTTTTCGTCCAGAAAAACAATTTGCTGTGACAGACCTGGCTCGTCGGCTCCCCGTTTACCGTCCTCGTTCACATCGTGGAAGAGTGTACCAGACAAGCTAGCCTGCGCTACTTCGACAGCGCCGATGTCGGGTTGTGAATTACCGATCATCGCGTTTGGAAATTCTGCAGCATCAATCCCACGGGCTACACCAAGCTGATCGGTTGGTGGGAAATCTGCGTGATTGGCAGCATCAATTGCACGGCTTCCTGGCAGTGGGACGTGGACCAGATCTCCTTTAGGGGTGCGAGTAAGAGGCGAAAGTTTCGCGGGACCTAACCCCTGTCCAAAAATATTAAACCCTGCATTGCCATTATAAGGAAGATCAAAAGGCAAACGATGTTTGCCAATGATGCTTCCTCGTAGATCACTTCGTCCCGTCGTACGCAAGTCACGAATCAAGTCAAACCCCAGATTCTCGACAATGGTTGATGACTCAATCTCTAGGCTATCGTCATATAAGTAGACACCACCAACACCTTGATTGTCGTTTCCGTTGTTAGAGATAGTTGAGTTGCTAATTCGCAAATCAGTCGATGGATCACACTCCAATCCTCCCTGTTGACCTGCGTAAATCGCGGCGCCCAATCGCATCGTTACTTGAAACCACTCGTCTACAATCCCTCGCGGTGAAAAGAGTTCGTTGTATGCGATGGAAGAGCGATTTATCGAGAGTCCCGAACACCCCGTTGGGGTAAGCCCCACAGCAAGTCCACCACCGACGTCCATTGCCGAGTTTCTCTCGATAACAGTCGACTGGATGTTTGCAACTCCATCGTCCAATATTGCTACCCCACCGCCAACCTCGGCAGTGCTCCTCGTGATTGCTGCTTCGTCGACAAAAAGTTTTCCAGTGGTCTTGATAGCACCACCTGATTCACCAATAGATGGTTGTCCAGATGTTACCGTCACGCGAAGAAGTGACAATGACGAATCCCGCCCGATCACGTCAAACACCCGATCGAGCCTCCGCCCGTCGACTTTCGTCAAATTACGACGGTTTCCCGCGATCGTTATCTTGCCAGTGATGTCCAAGTCACCGGTCACCCCAAGATCCTCGCTTTGGCCTGCGATACCGAGATTGTAGTTACCCCGGTCGAGAATTATTATTCGCTCGCCGTCCGCCGCATTAGCTTCTTGTATTGCCGCTCGAAGGGTAGTGCGTCCTAATTCATCAAGAGCAACTCCATCTCCCGGGTTAGTGTCCACTGAGTCTTCTTCGCTATTAACGTAGAATACGGATGGATCATCAATTCGAACTTCCACCGATCCAATTCCTCTGGCGTTCATTGCGTCGCCCGCGGTAGACCTCACCGCGTCAGCCACGGTAGAGAGCTCGTAATTGCCGAAGTCGAGAGGATCCCAAGCTCCATGTAGACTCAACGACCATCCCAGCAACAAGCCAGCCAACCCATTGTCGTTGCCATCTTTTACCTCTAGGCTCCAATTGCCATTGGGGTCCTCAGTCGTCAGTGAGGATAAACTTTCCTCTGCCCGAAAAACCCCGGTGTATGGGGCATTTGAATCAGCCAGCGTTTCTTGCGAAGAATCGTCAAAGGTCGTCGCAATGAAATTCCGCCCACTTGCGCCACCGGTATTGGACAGCAGCATCGCGCGTGCGCCGCTCGGTGCGATCAACGTCGCTGTAAGGTCTTCAACCGATGAATGATCGATGTCTATTGAGACGGTGAGACCAAACGCCGGTTCTGAAAAGTCCGAGATGACAATTTGGGATTCAATGGTCGACGTCCTAGGATTGGACAATAGAAAGTTAAGTGTCCATCCTTTCAGCGTTCCCCCCTCACCATCAACCCCATTGACGACTTCAAGAGTCCACTCCCCATTAGGATCTGATCCAAGAAGCGGCGTTATGCTCTCAACCGGGAGAAATAACCCGGTGAATGGTGCCGCCGCATTTGAGATCGAAACTGTAGCGGTGTCATCGAAAGTCGTGCCCTCAAGATCGTCAAACCGGTTGCCGAAATCCGAAAACAGTATTGCGCGGGCGCCATTGGGAGCGATCAGCGTTGCTTTCAAATCGCTTGTCCGGTCGCGATCGAAATCTATCGATGCGGAAAAACCAATTATTGTCTCTGAGACATCCTCCACAAGAATTGGTGAGTTAATCGTGTTCGAATTGGCACTGCCGATTTCATCGCCCAAATAATTAGAAAACACTCGAGAAACAAGACTGTTATCGATAGGAGTTGTTACAGAATTTGTAAACGTTTCCTCACGACCAGGTGCATTGATTCGGTATGTCGCAGTCGCGGTGGTGGCATTGGACGTGACGGCCCCAGGTATAAGTTCGGCAAATATAGGATCGCTAGCGCCCCAACTGCGAGTGACCACCAGATCATCATCACCGAGGGTACTGACATCAATACCACTGCGGTGAAAGTATTCAACGGTGAATTCGGTTGAGCCCCCCCCTGATTCGGTGACGTCTTGCTTGGCGACCAGAAACGCCGAAGGAGCAAAGACATTGGCGCTGATTGCGGCCGCTGTGCTGAGGCGACCACCGGAGGCGACTGTCCCCGCAAGAGCCGGTGCAGGTGTGACCGATGACAGGATTGCCTGGCGGACTTCCTCGGGAGTTGCTACTGGAAGCGCGGACCAAATCAACGCAGCGGTGCCAGCAACGTGCGGTGTCGCCATGCTGGTGCCGTTGCGAGTTCCATAGCCACCATTGCGCTCGGTGCTTCGAACACCAGTTCCTGGTGCGGCCAAGTCGACCGACTGGCTGCCGAAGTTGGAGGACGATGCGAGAGCGCTGTCGGAGGTGCTCGACGCGACCGCGATCACATTCGGCGAATCGTAGCTGGCCGGATAGAACGGCGTGCGGTCGTTATCGACCCCCTGCCCCAAGAAGTTTCCATTTCCAGCTGCCGCGACGAACAGAATTCCCGCATTGCCACTGTCAACGATCGCCGTTTGGAGGGCGAGCTCAAAGCCGCCGGGCTGCCCCCAACTGTTGTTGAGAACGCGAACGCCTGCACCCTGCGTGACACGACCTGAATCATTGACGTTGTATCGTTCGCGCATATCGCGAGCGTAATTGACTGCTTTGATTGCCGCGTCCGAGCTCCCTTGGTTGTTGTCATCTAAGATGCGGAGCGACATCAGCGAAGTTTGCCAATTAACCCCCGTCACTCCAGTGCCGTTGCCGCCAATCGCACCAATTGTTCCGGCGATGTGCGTACCGTGACCTTGTCCGTCGGTTGGGTTATTGCGGTCGATACCTCCACGAAAGTTCACGCCAAAAAAGTCATCGACTTCGCTATTTCCATCGGTGTCACGCCCATCGGCCCACAGAGGATCAGACAAAATATCCAACCCGTCAATGTATCCGTTGCCGTTGAAGTCAGTGACAAACTCGGCATTCGGCCCCGTATCGATGCCGCCGAAGATAAGCGAATAAGGTTCTGTTCTAGAACGCGTCACATTGTTGAGATCGTAAAACGTTATTAACCCGTCACGATCAATGTCCGTCAGCTTGTTCCCGACATCGTCGAGAAAGTGTGCCGGAATCTCGCCTTGGTTAAACCAGATGTTGAGATAGAGGTCACGATGAGCTAGATCGATCCCGGTATCGAGAACACCGACAACCGTACGTAAACTTCCGATCGATACATCCCATGCTGCAGGCATCCCGATGTCGGTGAGACTCGGCATCGCGCCGCGAACAAAGTCGGTATCGTTGGGCGTGCTATCTTGGCCCGTGATGAGTTGGTTCAGGCTGAATGATGTTACGTTCGTGTTGCCGCTGAGGCTACGTTCGATGTCGAACTGTGTTACGCCTTGGCCACGGACGAGTACCAAGCCTTCGACACCGAGACCGCTGATGATGGTGAAGTCGTTGTGACCGGAATCGAGCAGGCTGTCAGCGGTCGCAAGACGCCGAACGTCTTGCGCTGCTTCATCAGTGAGTTGAACAATCCATTCGCCAACCGCGAGCGGCAATGGGCCAGCGACACCCTGCGTGAGGAATGGGTCGACGGTGGCGAGCGATTCCAACGCGACACGAGGGACATTACTGAACGTTTCGAACCAAGTGATCGGCGTGTTCAGTTGGCCATCAGCCCCTTGTGCGGAGAGTCCGACCTCGGAAAATTCGGCGACGCTGGCTAGCAGGTGCCGCGGTTCAAGGAGCTCAAAACTAAGTTGCAGTTGAGCTTTGCGATTTGCCTTACTTCGGCTGCGGAGTTCGCGACGCGAGAAGTGAAGCGAGTTGTGGGAATGATAGGGTCTTTTCATGGGATGCCAATCAACTTCAATAAATGACAACCGAACAGCGCGCCCCCTCTCTGGAGCGGCCCGCTACACTAAAGATAAGTGGCCTGATCTCTAGAAGCCAGTAACCGCAACTTGAATCAGCGGAAAATTCTTGTTCAAAACGTACCGTCAACAGCCAGGCACTTCGCTGGCAACCAACAAGGGAGCAGTCGTAGCAACGAAAAAAGCATGGAATTGGCTTTTAAGAAAGTTTTAGTAGGAAGAAATCGCGGTTCGCATATATCGCTTCGCTCAGGCTTGTATCTAACGAGAGGTCAGAATCCGGTTAGAAAAGCGGACAACGACGAAAGATGCATCGCGCCAGCCTGACTTCCTAAGGTGGTTCAATTGGGCTGATGAAGTTGTGAAAGCGCCGACGCCATTGTCACCGTTGCTGCGATTGAAATTCGCTAAATTTGCAAACGGCCTGGGCGAATTGAAATTGGTCTCAGGCACAATCGTTTTCGAACCGTTCAACCTCCAGCTAGCATCTGCCACGCTTGATCATTTCTAATGTTTTTCGTGCGGATTTCTCAAACCGCGCCAACGCAACAGTTCCCTTTTTTCCTCTTTAACGCTGGGGAAAGCATTAGCGGACGCATTGAACAATGAGAAGCTAGGCATTTTATACTGGCGTTGATACTGAAGCTGTAACGACAATTACGGTCATGCCGATTGATTGGGGGGGAACACACCCTCGTCTGCGGATGCACTTGTGAAGATACACCTGCTGAAATCGAAACGATTGAGCTGTTGCTGTTTGCTTTCAACTCTTCTTGCCATCACTTTTTTGCGTGCCAATGCCTACGATCACCTTCCTAGTGAACAGCGAGAAGAGCTAGAGGATGGATTCGTCAGCGAGGCGGTGGCAGTCTACAGTCCTCGTTTTGACGAGTCGGGAGCTTATGAGGCGGAGCATTTTTTTCGTCTAACTTCCCCCTTAAAGCAAGCGACAATGATGCAGCCCACTCCGCTGCTTCAGCCTCGCGTGGAGGTGACTCCAACGACGACATCTACATCGCAATCCTCGTCGACTTCACTCGCGTCGCGATTGAGTAATGACGGAGGTGCACAACCCGACCGCAGTGTGCTTCGTCAGGCTGCGGAAGGAGTTAGCTCGCTTAGCGTTGACTGGATTCGTGGAGCTGAGGCTGGCCCCCTCACGACGACGGACGTGGGTAGTCTACTGCGAAAATCACCTGCTGCATTGAGCACTGCAGTCCAGCGACGAACGCCGATTGTCAATGACCCTCGTATTCGAAGCAGTAGGGTAGGATCACTTGCTGCATCGGGTTCCTATTGGGTTCCCGCTCGCGCGGATCTGGATACGGTGCTGAGCAAGATCGACTCACGTCAAATTGAAGACATCATCATTATCCCGGGTCCTTACTCAAGCGTTTATGGTCCTGGGTTTCGATACGCGGACTTCCAACTCTTGCAATCCCCACGTAGCGAAGAAGGATCGAGGTGGCTAGGCCGTAGCAGTTTTGATCACAACAGTAACGGCAATCAATGGCTTGGACAACAACAGATCGGATACGCTGCAGAGAAATGGGGCGCACGGGCGAGTTATTCGCATCGGTATGGAGACAACTACCGCGCTGGTAATGGTAGCAGCGTGGACGCCGGCTATGAATCACGCGAACTGACCTTGGCACTCGGACACGATCTCGGTGATGGTCGATCAGTTGAGTTTTCAATATTGCATTTAGATCAGACCGATGTTTCGTTTCCAGGTTATGTATTTGATATTGATGTGTTGGTCTCTGACGCTTACGAAGTCTCGTACATTGACGAGAATCCCTATCTCTCGGATCGCGCAGAATTTGAGATTTGGTACAACCGTACTTGGTTCGAAGGTGATGCTCAGAACGATGCGAAGCGGGCTCAATTCCCTTTGCTTGATCGAGTCAGTTACGTAGGAACCACAGACGTCGACTCGCTCTCAACGGGGTATCGTCGTGGACATACCTGGAACCAGAATGCTGACTATCGGCTAACCCTCGGTCATGATCTGCGATTCATCAAACAAGAGCTAAACGAAATCGCCAGCGGCACATCACTTGGCTTGCCGATTCCGTTCATGAATCGAAACTCACCGATTCCACGTTCGTACTCAGTCAACCCTGGAGTGTTCGCCGAATACGAAGAAGAGTTCCTAAAAGACTACACATTCCGCACCGGAACTCGAGTCGACTTTGTGCAAACGGATGTTGTCGATGACCTAAACAAGCTTACAGATGTCGGTCTAGATACAATTCCAGCGACCTACAGGGAAATTATTGGAGCCGATGAAACGCAAACCGATCGGTTTTTATGGAGCTTGTATGGAACACTTGAGCGACAATACAACGAGGCACTCGTTGGGACAGTTTCCGTTGGTTACGCCGAACGCCCGCCGACGTTGACAGAATTGTATGCAGCTCAACCCTTTTTGTTGTTGTTGCAAAATGGACTAAATAATGTCACCGGGGATCCGCGTCTTGACAATGAAAAACTCATTCAAGCCGACGTTGCGTTGGACTTCGAAGGAGACTATTTGAAAGCCGGCGTTCGAGGCTTTCACGGGTGGGCAATGGACTACATCACGTTCGAGAATACAAATGTGTTGCGTGGTCCTCCTAACGGTGAGATACAACAGGCGAGTCTTCGTTATGTGAACACCGATCTTGCCACACTTGCCGGGGGCGAAGCGTTCGCAGAATTGTTCCCCAAAGCGATGCTCAGTCCATTCGTGCGTGTTCGCGGTGTGGATGGACGAGATCGAACTCGAAAAGGAAATTATGCAACGACGAACGGATCGAACGGGAGTTCATCGCAGCGAGTTGCCGGTCAAACTCGCGGTTTCTTCAGTGGCATATCAGGAAGTGATTCTGAACCGCTGCCTGGTATTTCACCATTTGAAATGCAAATCGGGGGAAAGCTGACAGACCCGAGCGTGGATCCTGCCTGGAGTTTGATTCTTTCGGCACGCGTGTTTGACAATCAAGATCGGGTCGCCTCCAGTTTGCTTGAGTCAAAGACAGCCGGTTTCACGATTTGGGATTTGCGAGGAATCTATCAACCGCGAGGCATCGATGGCCTAGTCGTTGTCGCGGGCGTCGAGAATTTTACAAACAAGAATTATCGTGAGCATCTCGATTTCCGATCGTTTAATGGAATCAACGTCTTTCAGCCCGGCGTGAATTTCTACTTAGGTACTGATTGGACGTATTGAATCAATGGGACCTAAGGTTTGCCAGAACATCCATACTCGATCACGTCAGCGAGTTCCTCCACGCTACTAAATGCCATATAGCGAACTTGCTCTCTTTGGCCAACATGTGCATCAAGCCCCAGTCGACTCGGCCAAAGCAACGCTCGAACGTTTCTTCGTCCGTGTCGCTTGGGCACAGCAACTCGTCGGGGGGGGTGCACGACCATCTTCTGGGGAACTGTTCCGGTTGTCGTCCGGCGTCAAGTTGTTTATCAAAGAAGTCGGCGACAATGCAGGTTCGAATCCTGCCGAGGGTGCTTTCTCTGGTCGCACTCGAGCAAAATGCCTGGATCGAGCATCGCCACAAAGTGCGATCCTACGTTTGCGATCCTATGCTTGCGTTGTTCGTCGCGGCAATGTCGCAGCGGGACCTCACAGTAGCGACGAACAACCTATTCGATAATCGGTAGCGAAAGTCGTCACGCCTTCCGGACAGTTGTGGGAGTGAAGCCCAAACGGTTTTTGCGGTTCCTTTCATTTACGACGAATCGAAAACCGTCCTTGTGAAAACCGTCCTATTTTCTGTATGGCACGATTGTGCTAGTGCCTGACACCATCGTCAAGGTTTTGCATCAGGTGGTGGCTAGAATTAGGGGTGTGGCAGCCTATCGCAGCTGTAAAAAAATGGTCTCGCTCCCCTGGCAATGGACATCGCTTGATGAAAATCGCGACGATGCCGGATGCTGAAGATCGACAAACTTCAAACGGCGTTAAACTTGTATTGTAGATCAGCAAACGCGTCACCTCCTTTTCTAAGCGGCCTCCTCAAAGCGGATTGTTCATCCCCATGTCTATCGATAACCCTGATGTCATTCTAATCGGCAGCGGAATCATGTCCGCAAACCTAGGCGCGATGCTGAAACGTCTCGACCCAAGTTTAAAAATCCAGCTGTACGAGGTCTCCGAAGAACTTGCTCAGGAAAGCTCTAATGCTTGGAACAATGCAGGCACAGGACATGCGGGTATTTGCGAATTGAGCTACACACCGAACCGTTCCGCCGATGGCTCGGTTGATGTGAGCAACGCGATTACGATCTTCGAACAATTTGAACAGTCTCGCCAATTCTGGGCGTATGCGGTGTCCGAAGGGATGATCGACACGCCACCGGACTTCATCAACCCGGTTCCGCATGTCAGTTTCGTGCATGGCCAATCACAGGTCGATTTCTTGCGAGCGAGATTCGAAGCGATGTCGTCCCATCACTTCTTTGCTGAAATGGCATTCTCGACCGATCGCAATGAGATCAAGCAATGGGCTCCGCTGTTAGTCAATGGACGCGACGATACTCCCATCGCTGCAACGCGAATGACAGGCGGCACCGATGTCAACTTTGGCGCACTGTCGCGAAAACTGATTGATTGGATGGCAATGCAAGATGATTGCGGCGTCGCCACCGGTCATCACGTCGTCGGACTGCGACGAACTTCACAGGGCTGGGATGTCACCGTCAAGGATCTGAAAACGAGGCAGCAATTCACCAAGTCGGCGAAGTTTGTCTTTGTCGGAGCGGGTGGAGGCAGTTTGCCGCTGCTACAGAAATCAGGAATCCCTGAAAGCAAAGGTTTTGGTGGCTTTCCAATCGGCGGACAATGGCTGGTGTGCGACACCGCATCGATTGTGGAGCAGCACTCCGCGAAAGTCTATGGACAAGCCCAAGGCGAAGCGCCCACGATGGCTGTTCCGCATCTCGATACGCGGGTGATTGATGGAAAAAAGGCGGTTCTGTTTGGTCCCTTTGCCGCCTGGACAACACGTTTTCTGACCAAGTCAGGTGGACTGACCGATTTACCGGGTTCCATCCGACTGGACAACATCGCCTCACTTTTGAAAGTCGGTGCCTACAATCTGCCACTGGTCAAATACCTGATTGGTCAGGGACTGCAGAGCATGGAAAGCCGCATGAAATTGCTGAGAACCTTCTATCCAGAAGCCCAAGCCAAAGATTGGCGACTGGTCGATGCCGGAATTCGTGTTCAAGCAATCAAACGCGAAGACGGGGAGGCGGGGATTGTTCACTATGGAACCGAAATTGTCACCGACAAAGACAAGACGATCGCCGCACTGCTGGGCGCTTCTCCGGGCGCCTCGGTTTCCGTCTCGTTGATGTTACAAGTCATCCAGGACTGTTTGCCCGAACGATTGAACGATCGCGACGGTCATGACAGGATGAAAAAGATGATTCCCACTTTTGACGTCAAGCTGCAAGAGCCATCATCGACGGCGCTATTTCGCGAAGTCCACCAGCGATGCGATCACGACTTGCAACTGGACCGAGCATGAGACTGCCGTGCATGCTGGCGATCAGAACTTCATAGAAGCGACGCTGCGAACCTTCAGATGTACGTCCTAGCTCGTCCGCGGAAACTCCGAAATTGCCAAGTTCCAAAAAGTCCAACAGCAGCGGTGAAGAATCTTTTAGTTTCCCGGCGCCGATGCATTTACCGGTTAAAAAGTGAACAACATCGCCTGTTGTCACGTTTGCTGTGACTGCCAAGCACGGCCATTGGCCTCAGTTGTCCAAGAGGGTCGCCGAGTTGCGGGCGGCTGTTTGGCTGTAAGTCCAACTCTTGGGAGAGACGTTTCCATACGCGAACCTAAAATCACTACCGCAAACCAAATGATAAATATCCTCCAACCTTGTCCGCGATCAACAAATCAGACATTTCGACGAACCGAGCCTGGTTTAGTCATACGACCGAACCAGCCCCTTTCGTCATCCAGCCGAAAAACGGTGATGCCAGATCGGTATTGCTTTCGCAAGCGACCAGCGGTCGTGGTCATGCTTTGCTGTTTGCTGATGACGACGGCACTGCCCGCGGCTGACTTGTTGACGATTGACAGCGGGACGGTGAAGGTTGGTATTGATCGCGAGAAAGGCGGCGCGATCACGTGGTTGTCATCGGACGCCTATCCGAGAAACATCGTCAACATTGCCGATCCAGGCCGTTTGATTCAACAATCCTATTACGCGGGTCGGCGACTTGATCGAACGTCAGAAGGACAAAGCAAAGCGTGGAGTCCTTGGTCATGGAATCCCATCCAAGGCGGAGGGGTTGGCAGCGCGGGCAGCAAAGGATCTTGGGCACGAGTGACTGCGTTTGAAAAGACAGGCAGTAACTTGTACTCCGAAACGATCCCCAAGCTTTGGGACATGCCCGACGAAGAGGCTGAAGCCATCATGCGTCAGTGGACGACGCTGGAACCGAACATGCCAGGTGTCGTTTGCGTGCAATGCGAAATCAAAACGATGCGTCGTGACGACGACCCTTGGGGCGAGACAAAAAGCAGTCCTCAAGAGGTCCCTGCCTGTTACTTCACTCGCAACTTCGAGTCCGTGCAAAGCTATCTCGGCAATGGAAAATGGCGGCCTGAACACCAACCGCCTGGACCACCGTGGGGTCGCACCACTCCGCCGCGTAAAGCGATGGCAATGTTCGAGCCATCCGGCCAAGGCGTCGCGGTCTTTTCGCCCACGTCTGGTGAGAGCTGGAATTTCGGTCCTCACGGCAGCGGTCAAAGTAACGATCCCGCCGCCGGCCCTTGCATGCATGTCGCACCGATCGACCGCGTCCCGCTAGGCCGCAAGACAACGTTTCGATATCGATACTGGTTAATCGTGGGTAACGAAAGTGAAATCGCCTCGCGGCTCGACGCACTTTGGAAAAAACACTCGTCTGAAGAGTCCCAGCTTGTTGATCCCTCAACTTGAATCGCACCGCCCTTCCCCCATCCCAGAACTTCTAACATCACTCTCACCACAGTCCTCACGATGAATCGATTTTCCGTTTTCTTCTTTTGTCTCAGCTTTGCGTTGACTTCTCCGCTCGATGCCGCAAAACCCAACGTAATCGTCATCCTTGCGGACGATTTAGGCATCGTCGATGTGAATGCCTATGCGACAAAGTTCACGGGGACCGATCCTTCGCAAATGTACTACGAAACGCCGAACCTGGATCGACTGACCAAGGAAGGACTTGCGTTCTCGCAGGCGTACGCTTGCCATCTATGTTCACCGGCACGGGCTAGTCTTTTGACGGGCAAGTACGCAGCACGCACCGGATTTACCACCGCAGTCGGTGGCAATGTACGAACGTTCTACAACCAAGCGATCGAGCCACCGCAAGGTTACGTCGCTCAGGACGCGTT
>NZ_JBFHFD010000039.1:0-27504 GCF_041583735.1 Novipirellula sp. | reverse complement strand
TGGAACGGGAACTGCATGAACGCCAGAAACATCCTAGCGATAAATTGCTTCGCGAGATGATGAAGCAACTCGATCAGATTCGGGATGAAGTTGGACGATTGCGTGGCGAAGTGAATGAGCTTAAGGAGAGACGTGATCGATAAATTCTTCCAACAGCATGAGCCCAATCTGCACGACGTGCCTCACGAGGAGTTTTTCTGTCAGGGGGCTGAGCGACTCTCGTTCGGCGGCCGCTCGGGGGTTGCGTAGATAGGAATCAGCTAGACAGAAAAATGGGGGCGACAGAAAAGTTGAAAGATGGAGGGGGACGCGTTTTTCATCTTCTAACCTCCATTTACCTACCAAATCTTTTCGCGGGTATGGCACCCCTCGAATACACGCGGCCATTCTGCTTTGAGCTGACAGAAGAGCATTGGAGCCTTATTTGAACCTTGCATGGCGGAGGACGAAAAAATCCAGAGTTTGATTTGCGTCTTTTTTCGAATCACTCCGTCTGGGTTATTGAATGCAGGTTTCACCCCAAAATTAGGAGTTCCAAAATGTCTCAATCCGCCGTTGATTTCGCGACAGCCCGTCGAATCCACATCAGTCTGGCAGTTTCGAGCGTAGATCGCTCGACCGAGTTCTATCGTTCGCTGTTCGAGGCTGATCCGACGAAGAGTCGTCCCGGCTATGCTCGGTTCGAGGTCGCAGAACCGCCGTTAAATCTCTCAATCATTGAGTCCAGCGAGGCCAAAGGCCCTGCCGATCCTACTTCTCATTTCGGAATCCAAGTAAAATCAACCGAGGCCGTCGGCGATATGCGACGGCGGTTGGAGTTAGCCGGATGGGTGACCCGAATCGAGGATTCGGTCAACTGCTGTCACGCCGTGCAGGACAAGGTCTGGATCGTAGACCCGGATGGGTACCGCTGGGAAGTCTTCGTGGTTCTCGACGATACACCAACTGGCAAAGCCGATCCCGATAATGAATGCTGCCCTGCAACACAAAGTGACGTGTGTTGCACGGTTGGCAGCGAGCCATGCTGTTCAGAGAAAGCGTGACATGAGTGATACCCAACAGGTCTGGGACGACTTCGGCACGGCACTTCGTGCGTTCATTCGGCGGCGGGTCAAAGATGATCACGTCGCCGATGATTTGCTTCAGGATGTGTTCGTTCGGATCCATGACAAGCTTGGTTCACTGACCGATGAAGATCGCTTGGCGGCATGGCTGTATCAGATCGCTCGAAACGTCGTGACGGACCACTATCGTCGCCGTTCCGAGTTGACGTTCGACGAAACGGAGACTCAGCCAGATCAAGTCACTGACGATCAGAACCTCAACGAACGGGTCGGGCAGTGGCTTGTCAATCGCATCGCTGAGTTGCCCGAAGACTATCGTGAAGCGGTCACGTTGTCAGAGCTGAAGGGGGTTCGTCAAACGGAGGTCGCCGAGCAAATCGGCTTGTCCATATCGGGTGCAAAGTCACGAATTCAGCGAGGACGTAAGATGCTCAAAGACAACTTGCTCCAGTGCTGCCACTTCGAGTTTGACAAAAGAGGGAATGTGATTGACTACCAAGTCAGGTCTGACTGTGTCACCTGCGGTGAATCAGCAAGCGGCGAAGGCAGTTAAACGAGATGTCGCAGTCACCCGTGCCAGACAGCGTTATCATTGCGACAAGGTCTGGTTGGGGATATCTCGGATGAGGATGATGGACTGGACTGGCTCCACTCGATCTCAAATTGGACTTCGGGTAGACAGAAAGATTGTTGCGACAGAAAAATTGACGCGACAGAAAGATTGGAAAGACGGAGAAGCGAGAGCCCTTATTTTCCTACCTCCATCTTCCTACCCCATCTCTTTTGGCCCCCGCTCGCTCCGCAAGTGGCCTCCCGTCGCCGCCTGCATATCGCTGCCGTTCTGGTATGGAAGATGTTTCGCAGTCGAATCGGTCCGCGTGATCTGCGTAGTCGATGATTTGATCGCAACATCGTGAAGCTGATGCAGTGGTTCGCGTTGGGACCATCAACGCTCGAAATCATTGGACGTCGCAGACGTTGTGAATCGGACGTCGCGCCGTCGAGACTTTTTCTCCACTACATTGCTTACATTGCTGGCAAAAACATGTGGGGCAAAAATAGGCGTGACGTGTGGAAAGAGTTCAGCGTTGCGATCGCCCCGGATCCAATCTCTATTTATGTGCTGGACTTTTTTCCTCCAAGACGATCAGCGCGGTCGGATTGAACATCAGGTCGCAGAGCAAACGGAGCAGAGTAAACGGATTTGACGGTCAGTACTCCTCTGTTCCCTTCGTTTCCTCCTGTTCGTTCATTTCTTCTTGCGACGAACAGCCGATGCTCTATCGTTCGTGGACAAATCTCACGCTGCCGATCGAACTCTGGTATCCTTTTGGTGTCCACTTGTTTTGATGGTCGGGTCAACAGCCTGCACGTTCACGCATGGTCAATGATGGGTAATCATTCGATTGCAACAGAGGAGGCGTGATGGCCGTTTTTCCGATGGAAGGTCGCTCGCGCCCGCCCGCTGAACCGTTTGGTTACCCGAATGACAAATTCGCTCTTGAGTCACGAGCATTGCAATGCTAACCCCTGATGATCGTAAAGAACTCGATTTCGAGAAACTCGGCCCCGTGCTCGAAGCACTTGTCAATTCTGATCGAGTCTCCGACGAGGAACGTCGCGCGATCGAACTATGTGCACGCGCTGCCGTCGATCTACTTTCGGTCGAACACGAACAAAAGATGAAGGACTTTTACAGCAGACCAAAAATTCAGCGGATCGAAACACAGCAGCTAGAACGATGGCTTGACGCCAATAAAAATGCTGCGGCCGGCGTGTCTGTTCTGACTCACGGACGCTGGTACGTGTCATCGTATGAGCCGGATGGTAAGCTACAGCTAACTCCGATCGATCCACCTTGGCCGCTTTTTCCGGATGACCCTGAATGATCGGATAGCCAGCCCGTGCACGTGCGGACCGGCAAGGTCTTGCAAACTAGCTGGCGAAAGCAAGGCAAGGACACACGGAGTGAGTGATGGGGAGATCGGGTTCAGGCGGATTCATCGTGCTCAAGCGACTCAGGAAGTAGCGTTTGTAAGACAGAAAGATTGTTGCGACAGAAAGATTGGCAACGATCGCCGTCGCCGCTGAATGATATGCTTGGTGAGCGGCCCAGTTTCATTCGTCTGTCCCCCAATTCGTCTGTTGCTCATCAACACTCATCGTTGCTCGGGTTCGTTTTGCACAAGCAATCGCTTCTTATTTTCTAACCTACGATTTTTTAACCTGTCCTCGTCAGTGTCCTGCCGTGAGCTAATCGTCGTTGATTGGCTTGCATTTTGTCCCTTGGCAATTTCATGATGCGGCACTCATTCGCGATAATTGGCGTGATTCGCGGGAAACATCTAGGTTCGGTGATGTTCCGCGAATCCGCCGGATTTCCACGAGGCTCAAATCCTTTTGCCGCGGACTTGATCGCGATTGAAGAGTGCGAAGTGATGCCAGGTGAGAGGTGTCCGTTGGGAGTCGGCGCGTTAACGGCGCCAGTCCAGTTCTGAGGCCATTCAGTGATCCAATGGACAAGGATCCAATGTTGTGACACGCCGAGGAGAAATTGGTGGCATACCGGAAATATAAAGCGTATGCTAACATCCGAGAGACATCGTTCTACTCGCCCGGAGCTGGGCTTGCGAGCGATTTCTCTGCTTGCACGACAACTATTGGACTCCATGCAAACCGATCGATCATGCTGCTGATTGTCATCGTCGCTCTCGTCGCAACGACGGCCTTCTATCGACAGGCCAGACTTGCGGGCGTGCACCCCGGCAAGGCGGCAAGCGTTCCTTTCATCGCCGCTGGATTACTTCTTGCAAGTGCATGCGTGGCATCGCTTGCGATCACCAAGTTCGCAGTCGCTGTTAACGCTTCAAGTAACGCGATGAACTCGATGCAGTTCATGCTCAATGCCTTCGTGTTGGCCGCGTACTTGATGCTGATTCGGCGCAACTGGTTGGTGCTCACTAGTGCTCCGGCGCCCGATCGCAGCAAACCCTGGTGACATGCGGTACGATGATAGCGTTGCCGGTCTTGCTTGTTCTGGTGGTTCGTGGAATGCCACAACCTACCCCAAACCGGTTTCCCAACGACGGTGTTTGTATTATTGACAATGGAGAGCCGTTTGCCGCCACGCTGTGATGGCCAGCGTTACCTTTACCAAGTCGGTTCAATATCTGTGAATTCAAACGCGTACCAAACTCAGTGTTGTCGAAGGTATTAGCCGTTGATCAGGTATGACAACAGAAACACACCACTGTTGATCACAAGGAGTTGCAATGAATCTAGCTGTTGACGTGGTCTCGGATGTCATCTGCCCATGGTGCTACATCGGCAAGCGACGGCTTGAGAAGGCGATTGCTTCTCTCGATGGTCAGCACGACGTGCAGGTTCACTGGCATCCGTTCCAGCTCAACCCAACGATGCCGAAAGAAGGCATCAGTCGCAAAGTATATCGCACCAGAAAATTCGGCAGTTGGGAACGCTCGATGGAACTGGATGCTCAAGTTATTGCTGTTGGGGAATCCGAAGGGATACATTTCGCCTTCGATAAATCTGAAACAACGCCTAACACAGTTGATGCTCACCGGCTCGTCTGGCTTGCCGATCAGAATGGTTGTCAAGATGCGGTTGTTGAGGCACTGTTCCGAGCTTATTTCACAGAGGGCAAGGATATCAGCAAGCGACAGAGACTGATTGACGTGACTGCTGAAGCTGGACTGGACCGGCAAGCTGCCGACACTATGCTGAACAGTGATGATGGAATGGATATCATCTCAAACGCCAGAGAAATGTCACAGCGATATGGGGTCACAGGGGTTCCATTTTTCATTATTGACCAGAAGATCACGTTGTCCGGCGCACAACAGGCGGAAACATTTCTTGAGGCGTTCAGACAGGTGATGGATTCTTCGGCATGACAGGGAAAACACCGGCAGAGTTGTATGCGAAAGCTGAAGAAATTAGATGAGTCAGATCAAAGCGATTTCTAAGTATGTACATGAAGCTGAAGCCAATCCTCCAAGCCGTCCTTCGAGATTGCTCCCTTCCGCTGGGCGGTGATCATGGCGTTGCGCATTGGGCCAGAGTCCTCGGGAATGGGCTGAAACTGGCGGAAGTAACTGGAGCCAACGTCGAAGTCGTGTCACTGTTTGCTGTACTTCACGACTCACGCAGAATCAACGAAGTCACTGATCCAGAGCATGGGGCACGGGCTGCCGAGTTCGCCGTAGAACTGCGGGGTGACCTGTTCGAACTGGACGATCACGAGTTCAAGCTGCTCTACCGTGCCTGCGAAGGGCACACCCATGAACGAAATCATCCCGACGCGACAATTCAAACTTGCTGGGACTCGGATCGTCTTGATCTTGGGCGAGTCGGGATCATGCCACATCCGAGTCGTCTATGCACCGAGTTTGCTAAACGGCCAGAGACAATCAAGTGGGCTGATGGTCGGGCGAGCTTTCGAGTCGTTCCAGCTTTTGTACTGGACGAGTGGGGAATTGATCTGGAGAAGGAGGGAATGTGGTAAATTCGGAACAAGAGTGTCCTGCGATTCGCAAAGCCCCTGCGAGAGTGTTGGGATATGACGTTCTTAACTATCTGCGAGTGGCGGTGCTGACGGGAGTTGGAATGGTTGACGGTGGCGTCGAGCATGGCATCCAAAGTGTCTCGCACGTCGGCCACGAACCGGTATTCTGATCCCCGTTTCGAAACATTGAAGTTAGCGTCCTTGAACCACGTCCGAAGCTTCAGCCGTTTCTTGATGAGCTTGCCAAAGACAGCTAGCTGCCGTCCCATCGCTGGCTGGTTACACAAAATCAAAAGGGGCTTCATCGTAACGCCTCTGACGCGAAATCCGACCCACTTCCCGACACACACGCTTGTACCCACCGGGCAGCTTCGATCACAAAATGCCGCAAACCGTTGGTATTCAACGAGATCGGCGCACGAAAAAAGCCGCTTGTGAAATCACAAGCGGCTTCCAGAGTGGAGGATAACGGACTTGAACAAACGCCTAAAACCCCGTGTTTTGGCGATGTGGAGGGTGAGGCGGCGCAGAATCCGGCGCAGTTCGACGAAGAAACGTCTGAATTGCTACGGATATGGCATTCTTTGGACATAGCAGCCAAAGCCGATTTGCTCAACGTCGCCCGTGGTCTGAAGAGACGGAAGCAAAGTACGGAGCACGCTACCTAAGTGTCCATTGCTGTAGTCGTGGGCGAATCGAGATTGCGACAAAAACGATCGTACCACGCCCACGAAACCTATTCGTCCCATCGGATCGGGAGCGGCGGCGAACCGAACGCAACATCAAGACGAACCAGCCACGCCGCCAAGATCGACACGTAACCACGCGAGGAAAGACCGCAGGGTACGTCGGCACGGATGCCGACGCCTGACACCGCCCGATGGCATGGATGCCAGTGGCAAGCGAAAGCCATGGATGGCTGTAGCGTAGCCACCGAGCGACGCGAGTCGGGCGTGTGAGTCGTCGTAGGCAAGCGATGGATTCGCGTAGCCGTCGAGTCCGTTGGATCGGTACGGGGGCCGAGAGCGATCTGAGGTAACTTCGGGAAAGATGCGGCCGAACGGCGTCCGTAGCGGGCCAGCGCGGCGACACGACGACGAACCGAGGCATGGAGGCCGATAAAGAAGGGGCGGAGCCAGGATGGCGTAGCACCGCTAAATAGACGGGCGAGTGGGGCGAATCCGCTACCGCAAGGCATCGGCGAAGCGTAGCAACGCGGCGCAGTGAGGAACGAACAAGCGGCGATGCGAAGCGAAGTCCGATAGAGATGGCTCGTTGATGCGACGACAGGTACCGAACGAAGTGGCTGAGACCAACCGAGCGAAGCCAAGCCTACCGAAGCGAGGAACGAGCAAGGTTGGCGCAGGCGGAGCGGACCACTCAAGGTGACGGCCGACTGATCACGCTCATGCCACGGTGGATCCGTCAGTGGCCGCCGAGATCGAGACGACGCTGCACGCAACGCCTGAGTACGAGGGCGACAACAAGACGACCGGGTGGCCCGCCCCCGATGTGATCCCACCCCCGTATGTATGTCCCGCTGAAAATATTTTCCCCTACTCGAAGCCAAATGGCGGGACGACTAAGTTCAATTAACTTTCAGATCCTGTTGTAATAACTATCCATTTTTAAGGGGAAATGCGAACATGGTGCCACGGATCGAGTTTGGAAAATGCGAACCGATGGATTGGTTGTTTATTGGAATGTTGAAGCGTGTTCACCTGAGCCGAGCGGAATCAGCTTACGATCCGTACAAGGTTTGCCGACCGTGAAATCGTCAGCACAGCAGGGAGCATGACAGCGGGTTCAGCGGAGGATACATTAACATTTAGTCAGATCTGACTATGCCACCGGAGTGAGCGGGGGTGAAAAAGAACAGTTATTTGCCCTAACGAACCTGAAGAGACCAGAAAGCTCCTATCCTTGGACGGGTTCTCGAAAGCCATTGTGAACGAATTCCGATGTTGCCATCTATCAGTGAGCACCTTGCCCAACCCGAAATTGATGTGGCTACGTACGTCCGACGAAAACGGATCGCACTGGCGCATGAAATCAGCGAGAGGACAAAGGTATATCTCGACACTAAATACTGGGTACTTCTTCGAAACGTACGCCTAGGTCGATCGAACTGTTCCGACACAAAGGAACTTCTCCGCGTTCTTGAGACTGGCGTTGCCGATGGATCGTTGATATGTCCGCTTAATGCGGACATTTACCTCGAGGTGATGAAGCAGGATGACGAGCACACCTTGATGGCGACCGCTCGCCTTATTGACGACTTGTCCCTCCGCGTTTGTATACTTCCTGTCATGCAACGCTTCGAAATGGAATTCTTTCACTTCGTTGAGTCTTCCCTCAAGTCACGTGACTTGGTTTACAAATTGCATGAACTCGTCTGGACCAGGGCAGCATATGTGCTCGGCTTCGTAACTCCTGACTGCAACGGAGTGCCGGATAGCGTGAATATGGCGATGCAAAAATCATTTGCTGATTATATGTGGACGCTCGGGCTCGAAGATATGCTCAATGTGATGGGGCCCAGCAAAGCCGCCGCGAAAAAATCATCGTTTGAAGACATTTCCGGTGATCTGAATGCGGGCAAATTCGCCCACATTGACGAGCACTCTTCGTTCAAGGGTGTATTTCTTTCTGAAGTGCAAGGAATTCTGGATGTTCACAAGAAGACATTCTGTGACCTATTCCAGTACATCTACACGCGTGATATCGGCAAAAAACTCACAGATGAGGAGCAGCAGGACACGTCTAGTGGCCAGATGCTTGCGAACTTGATCTACAACGCGTTTCGACTAAACAAGGTGACCCATCAATTGCCGTCATTGCGCATTGGAGCGGGGCTACATGCAGCTTTGCGATGGGACAAAAACCGCAAATACAAACCTAACGATCTGTTCGACTTTCGTCACGCAATCGCCGCATTGCCTTACTGTGATCGTTTCTTTACGGAAGGTTCTTTGCATCACCTGGTTCAAGACGGTAATCTTAAGTTTGATGAGTATTTTAAATGTAAGACCGCGCATAAGCCCGCAGATGCGTTGGCATTGCTGGAGACCGACGGAAAATAAGAATGGCATGAACGCGGATCCGGGGACAACGCGTTTAAAAATGGAGCATCAGCGGTATTCGTCGACTGTCGTGGTCATGAAAGTTTTTTGCTTCGTCTATCTGTTTTCAACTAGGTCAGCCATCACGTATCCACAATCAGGATGCTGGCAGACGTATTCGCAGTCTTGTGGATTGCTCGCATCCTTTGCTTGAAGGCTCATTGAAAAACCGCATTTTGGACAAGCCGGGGAGTCAGTGACGAGCGTTGGTTCGATTGGATTCATGCAGCCGATTCCAGTAGTTCTTGAAGGTTCTATTGCCGCTTGCAAACGTCGCACTCCATCGCTGGCGTCGTTCCGATTGTAGTGTGCTTTCTACAGAAATTGTACCAAGCAAAGAAATTGTTTTGCATTGCGATGTGGTATTCGCTACTTCATTGGCGGATTGAGTCGGGGCAATTCTGGAAGATCAAAGCAGTCGGTGAGATATTTGCACAAAGCTTCAATTTCTTCACGTACGTATGTCGTCCAGTATTTGTCAAAATCACCTCGCTGATAGAAGGGAACAGGCTTCCGGAGTGCGATGTTGTAGTGAAGGTTTACGTCGATCGACGACCGTGATGGCCGCAGCAATACATCCAACGTCATAGGTTGAGTTCTTGGCAATACCTTACCGCGGTGATCAGTTTTGTAGGCGGCGGGAGCGAGATTTGGTGACAATCCCAACATTGGCTTTACCCAGTCGCCTCTTCGAAACACAAGATGAAACTGGGTATTCGGAGATTCCAATGACAACGCCCACGGCCCGTGCTTAGACGTTTGGAAGAATGCGAGTAAGACTTCGTGCACGCCATCAACTACAGGCAATGTCATGTCGTACGTGTGTGTGATCTCTATCATGGAGATGCTCGCCATGTTTTATGATCCAGGCTCCAGCTTGAATCACCGGTGACAACGTTTGGCCCGTGCACCATGTTGCTTTGCCAAGGTCTCTCAGTCAATTCACTAATCTGATGAACAGGTAATTGTATCGGATGACTTCAACGGAACGCATTAATCGCTATATTGTTTGGTAAGCTCTAGCTACCGTTATCCGACTGAATACACCCTCATCCACCGTTCTACGAACCACGATGGCCAAGACAACCGTAACCGCAATCCTCTTCGTTGTTTTATTGCTCGCAACAACCGAGACTTGCATTGCCGATGAGAAACTTCCGCCTGGACGGACGCAACACAAGACCCCGCACGGTGTGCTGACTGTGACCCTGAAATCACCGATTGTTTACACGCTTCGTGGTGGACATTCGAACACCACGCGATTTGTTACGTTTACACTGAATCACGACGGAGAAACTTTGCGACCAGATCATGATTTTTTCAATGTTGACGGCAATCCAATCAAAGTAACAGTCACTTCAATTGACAACTCAATCGCAATCGACGATTCGCCAACAATCGGAGGCTTCTACTCGTTTAAGAAGAGCGGGAAGACCGCGTTCGTCGTGACGCTTGGAGAAACGAGAATTGAAGTTCCAGTAGAAATCCGTGAGTTGCCGTACGGACAGTATGATAACGTGGATGCCGTCATCAAAGCGGATGGGTTTCCTACGTCCAAAGCGAGACACTTTGTTTCCTGGCCTGACCTAGAGACAATCGACGACATCGTTTACAAACCGGGACCTGGCAATCCCGCTTCGATCGAGCATTGGCGATACGAAAAGTATCCATACGCTGTCATAGCCATCCGGGGAGGTAGTGTTGCGGACTGCTCAAGTATTGTGGTTCGCGAAAGTGAACCAAGTGCAGTTGACCCCATGTTGATGAGCATGGAATTGACACCGGAGGAGAAACAAGCGGACAAAGCGAGAGCCGATGGGATTGACCTGCTTACCAAACTAATCATCGCCGGCGTTGACGTTCCTACGGGCACACCGACCGCAAAGCTCAAGTTAATGGTTACGCTACTGGACATGGGGCGTTCGCCTGATCCAGATGGACAGATGCAGAACATCACCGACAAAAGCGGGAAGCACAGCGTGCGCGCGATTATCGTTGCCGCAGGCGACGGTGAAGTAGTGTTGCTGAAAGAGGATTGTAGTAAGGTGACGCTTCCGATGAACAAGTTGTCCGACAAGGATCGTCGGCAAGTTGTTGACATGATACGCGAACGCACACGTGCTGAACGGCTCGGCAACCGATAGAGATGCGGTTAACCACGCAAGAAAAATTAGCTATTAGCGTTCCAGCATGCCGTCATACCATGCGAAGTACTCTAGTAGCTTGCTCTCCAGTTGTGCAAACTGTCCTTCGACCTCGTTGGCAGTTGTTACGGATACGGCTGCGTCCATAATTTCTATGTGTCCAGACCAGACGCCATGGAGATTACGAAAGGCTTGATCAATCAGTGAGTTTGCGGTTTCTGCTATCGCAGTGATTTCATCAAATTTCTTTGCTACGCTTGGCCAATGTTCGAGTATAGGAGTGTCCAAGTATGATGGCGTAATTCTTTTGTCACCCATCGCGTAACACTTTCCATTTGCAATCAGTCCAACCAGATGCGTATCATCAACGGTAAGGCTTTCATTTGCAGCATCAGCAAGTCGTTTTGTCACGCAATACGTTCCCGCCAATGGAAGTTGGGTCCAAGGGCATTGGAGAATTGCTAGCCGTTCAATCATCCGGTAGACAAACGTTTGTCCCGAGCCGATTGCCCCGAAGCATTCACGAGAGCCAAAGTTAAAAAAAACTTCGGGCATGTATGATTGAATCCATTTTCCATCGGAGCTTGGTGTGGCAGTTAGGAACTGTACTTCACCCCAATGGTGAGACCGGATTTCTTTTTGCAAATATTCTTGAATTGCGAGATGCAAATTGCTGGCGGTTACAGTGCCGTCACGTGATTGCGTCGCGAGCTGTGCAAATAGTGGATTGGTTATGAGGCTTGAGCCTGCCTTAGCGACGATGAAGTCAGGTCCAAAGAAAAGCTTCTGCCCCCCGTGAACCTCCGATTCCATGCCAACCGTCCCTTGGCTATCTGAGAATGCAACAACGAAGTCCTTTGACGATACTGCAACATGACTGGTCATCTTGTGAATCCATTCTCAAGGGTGCGCAAATCAAGACTCAGAGAGTTCACGTGGTTCAAACTTATTCACCCATTTGCGAATATTTGCGTTTTGAAAATCAAATTCGGCTTTCCATTCGATCCGTTTTGCCGATTCAAACTTTGCGCGATCTTGCTCATACACTCTTTGCAAAAATCCGTTAAAGAATGCTGATATGAGTAAAGCTGGTGAGCAACCATCCAGGGAGATGACCAAGCCGTCGGTCAAAAGATCATCCTTCAGAAGAGCGTCAGCAAGTCGCTCGCCCTCGGTGGGAGGGAATGCCGTTTGGACAAAATCGATGGCTGAAAGTTCATTATTCATGGTTGTTCTCCGACGGGGTGTTGCGTCGATTCTTTACTCTAGTCTAGTTCACTCGTAGGTTGATGACGATAAGCGTTCCAGCAAGGATCGGAGAACCGAGGGTTTTTGTAGGTTGTTTTCGGTATTTTCGCTTGCTTTTTACTCGTAAAAACCCGTTTCGCGACATAATCTGCAGGCTTCCGCCATTCTCCTTTACCATCCCAACTAGGCTAGGTAAACCCGAACCTTGGTTTTGCTTCACACATGCTGAGGTGACGTTTTCTTCGGTGGCGAATGCAAGCAAATCACCGTCGTGGAGGACGCGATTTCGACGTTTTGCCTCTGCTTCGATGCAATCAGGAATAGTTCGTCCAAAATCAATCGCTGCTAGCTGTACAAAACCTCTGTGAGGAAATGCCTCTCCAGCAACAAGCACGCCATCGGGGGCTCTTGCATGTTGAAATGTGTTGGCGGCAACCTCGGAAATTTGCGTTTCCCACAACGCAACATCTCCTCTGCTGGCGTCTGTACCTCTGCGCACCATTTCCGCCCACTGTGCAACCTGTTTAACCATTTCATTCGGATTTGTGATTCGTCTGAGTAAGAACCGTCGTGCTTTTTGCTGGTGCTCTCTCCGTGCCTCATCCAGTGCGCCAGCTAAATTGTCAATGTTGTCGACAATAACATCGAATGTTTCCGAGCTCGAATTCTTGGAGATGAGCAAGCGGGTGCCAGGCGATCTTCTAGCGGCATTTAGCAAAAGCAGCAGTCCTCCTGGATCAATTCGGGGACACGGATCCATGTCGAAAACGATTTCGGCAGGTGAATTTTCTTTGAATTCGCTAAGACGTTTGTACGGATGCCAAATCGCCTCACAAGTTGCGATGGTGTTTTTAGGGTCGTCCGTGATCAATGCACGATCGCATGGCTGTAAAATCGTGCTTGCTTTAATTGCCGTAGAATCCATGAACGTGTGTTCTCTGTTGCTTTGGGATGATTCCCAACTTTAGCCAATGTCCTACTGCGCAAACAGGGCTATGTAAAAGGTTGGTCTACTCGTTAAGTGGTGGGCATTGATCAGTTCGGCGATTTTCAAAAAGGATGTCAAAATATGGGGTGTTGTGTCGCCGAAAAAAAGTTGATGGGGGCGGGCTGATGGGATAACAATCGGACATTGATATTGTCTGTGACTCGGTATAATTTTCAAAATGCGGGCTTGATCACCCGTGTTTTTGCCATTGCAGTGGAGTGGACCCCATGCCTCGCCGCTGTGATGGCTTCTTCTATATGGGGAATCTCGATGAGTGATTTGCAACGGCTACCGAGCGGAATTGTTCGGCGACTTGCCACTTTCGACAACTGGGCAGTTGTTCTAAGGCGTGAATTGAATGAGACGCTAAATCGGTCAGACCAATCCATCAGAGACACTTCGCGTAGCGTGATGCGTTCAATCGCGAGCGAGACTTACGTAGCGGGAAAAGAACCATGGTCATTAATTAGTTATAAGTGGGACAGTCTAAAGGCGGGGCATGTATCCGTCCTGAATCCTTTTACTTGGAATGGTGACAGTGACGACGACGGGCTTTACGAGTTGCTTGCGGAGTCCATTCTTCAGATTCACCGTCTGGCGTGCCACAACGGTAGCTTTCGGCAATTCCGACGGTTTCGCACTGAGTGTCTCGATGCACTCGATGACTACATTCAGACACGAGGATTTGATCGTCGCCCTAATCCACCCGACGTTACGCTTGGCTCAAAGCAAGCGATGTTGCTTCAGTCGCTGTATCGTTTTACTCAATGGAACGGAAGCCTGAGCGAGGGGACCGTCAAAACTGATCTACTTATCAGGGCAGTCTATCCCGATGAGGATCCGGTTGCATGTCGTGCTAAATTTCGAAAGTTGAAAGAGAACTTGCTTGAATCATTGACAGACGCCGGGTGCAAAATTTTTGTCGACTTAGGAAAAGAAGACACAAAAATCAAAGTGTGAGATAGTCTCACGCTTTTTCTCACGCCAGGCTGGTTTAATCGTGCTCGTCAATCGCATTTCGTGATTGAGTTAGGAGGATCACGATGAAACAGAATGAAGCGTTGCGACAGGGGTTGGTAAATGTCATTTGCAAACGGCAGTTGGAACTGCGGCATTTGCGTCGCCTGCGAAGACTAGTTGAGCGAATGGACAGTGACGGTTTTATACCGCCTGTTTCTGTGCCGTTACAGCTCTTTTGCAGCGATGGCTCCGATGCATCGGAGGGTCGCAGCGATGCGTGATAGCCTTTCCCCGTCAAGGGATGGCCAGCAGCTTTTGTCCGAACGCCAAGCTGCGACCTGGCTGGGCGTTTGTCCTCGCACTCTATGGGGGCTCCGAACGTCAGGAAAAATAGCCGTCGTTCATTTGGGGCGTGCGATCCGGTATGACATTGATGATTTGCGAGGGTTTGTAGAACGCAATAAAAAAGGGGGCGACCAATGTTAATCAGTCACCCCCGAAGTTTTCGTGCCGGCACAGCACCCCACCATGATAACCAATCTTCGCCATTCAAGCCATCGGCGCAGCAGTACGATGCGGATCGACTGGAAGAATTACGGCGGTCGGCGCAAGGCGCGGTATGGCGTGCTGTCGCGTATACGCATCGAGCATACGTATCTTTTGGTCAATTGCGAGTAAGTGGTGGACGAGCCGCTGAAATGCAAGAATGGCTAAAGCGATTCAATTGCGTTCCCAGCGGATACAACTGCAGCTTGGCTGCGCATGTTTTTGCCCGCGATTTCCTCAGAGGTGACACTTATGACACCTGAGATCGCTGCACGGATTGACTCGCTGCTACGGGGTGCGACAGACGCCGGGTTTTCGCTCCACGCGCACGATTGGGGCATTGAGGTAGTAGGCGAAGGTGCGTTCTGGGTTTACTCGCAGCCATTGTTTGATGAGTTTCGGCCCGAGGATGTTTTAGAGCGATACCACGCAATGCCGAAATCGTCCAAGGATATTTTCAATGGCCTTATGGATCGACTGCGACGTGGCCAGGGTGACGTGCTGTACGCCACTGGAGATTGGATCGAAGGCATGGAAGTTGGACCGGGAAAAATCAGCATCGTGGCAGCGCCACCGGGATTCGGGAAAACAACATTTGCGATGCAATATGCATTCGATGCGATCGACCACAATCCTGACCTGACTGTTTACGTTGCCAATGCTGAGATGAGCTTCGAGGTGCTCGTTAAGCGTGAATTGACAAGGCGATCAGGGGTGCCGCAAAAGGCGCTGCGGTTTGCGGACTTGACGCCAGGTCAAATTGCCAAGGTGGAGGCGGCAGCTGCCGAGATAGAACCCTATTTGCCTCGCATCGTGGTGATGCCAGAGCCATACACGTTGAGCGACTTGCAGAAGTGGGCAGACGGTAGGTGTGGCCTGCTGCTGCTTGACTATCTGCAGTTGTTTGCACCGAGTGATGATCCGCGGCTCGGCGTCAACATGGTGATGCGAGAACTACGCCATTTGGCCAATCAAGGCTGGGGTGTGCTCGCATTATCCGCCGTCACTAGGGGGAAAAACAAAAACGGTAGCGCCTATGACTCGAGTCAACTGACGATGGCATCGCTAAAAGAGAGCGGGGAAATTGAGTTTTCCGCCGATTCAATCTATCTGCTTCGCGACCAGGGGCCGCTTGATCCAGCCGACGAAAAGGTCCGGAGAGTCGATCTGCATTCTGGAAAAAATAGACACGGCGAGCGTGTTTCGCATGATCTCGTTTTTGATATGCCCAAGAGCAGTTTTGGACGGGCTGAATCGACGCAGTCAACTGCAGAGCGATACAGCGAGTTTGACGAGTACGAGGACAACCCGTTTAGCGGTGCCAGTGACTCGTATCTGGAGGCATCGTTTTAATGAACCATGCGAAAGGGAAGTCGCAAAGACGGTTTGAACAATTGAACATCATTGTCGACAAGATAGCCCCAACGCTTCGAACGCCAACGCATGTGGCGGTATTGCTTGTTTGTTTCCGGCACGGACGAGGACGAGGGTATTTCAGGGCCTCAACAAGCCGAGTGGCAGCGTCGGTTGGAATCAAAAAGCGGCAGGCGGTCAACATCTTTGATGCACTCGAAAAAGCGGGCGTCATCGAATTGGTTGAGGAACACAAAGGACCAGTGCCACGAACCTACAAGATTACTTTCAGGGATGCCAATGGTGCACTCCATTGCATCAACAACAGCACCCCACACGCGCCAGGTTAATGGTGCACTCCAGGACGGTTAATGATGCAGTCCACTGCGTTTTACGGTGCACTCCGCTGCACCCCATACAGAAACAGAAACATTGCGAAGTGGTTTTCGCTGAGCGCTTCGCGGCGAAAACTCACTCGCAATAGAACCAAATCCACGACACACGCCAAGGGCGAAAGACAACCGTGATGAAGCCAAACGAATCAACCGATCGCCCGACGTTCACTGTGACACTGCGAGCCGAGCTTGGCGCGGACCACAACAGCGTGTTGAGGTCGATGCGTCGCTTTCTTAAGGCCGCATTGCGGTCGTACGGGCTTCGATGCATCGACGTTCGTCAGATTGCACCGGATGTAACCAGCGTCGTCACAAGCGACTCCAGGCCCACTGCTGGCGGCATGAAGTTAGTGGACCCAGCAGGACGTTACGAGTGCAAGTGATACATAGCGATGCATCACAGGTCATAACTTATTTGGTCGTGGTTCAATGAGGGAGTTGATGAAATGGCGAAGCGTAAATCGAAGCAACTTATGGGATACTTCAGGGAAAGGAAGCTTAATGAAGCAAGGAGGCAATGCGCGGTTCCGCCCGTGAAGCTGATGTGCTCGCGATGTGGTGAACCAAAGCAGCTGCAGCGAACACAATTGCTAAAGGCCGGGCGACTGAGGTGCTCTCTGTGTGGCGGGCCTTTAAATCGGGCTGGTGAAGTGTAATTAGTAGGGGGGCTACTGTGATGGATTGGATGATGCACTCGCTTTGCGATGGATTGATGGTAGGGGCGATAGCGGGACGTTGTTACACGACTCAAGTGATTACTTGGGGACGAGTTGTGGCGGCATTTGCGATTGCCAAGCGTCAGCTGTAGCCCCCTATCGATGCGGTCAAACGGGTTTGTGTGAGTTCAAGTGTTGATCTTGGATTGTTTGGTGCAATCATTCGTTTGCTGCGGCTAGGGAGTCGACCCCGAAAGCCAGTGCTCACCCGCTGGTTGCCGTAGTGTTTTTTTGGGTGACTCGTTGGAGGTGAGACGAATATGGCTTCAGTATCGAATGACCCTGGTGGACGGCGGCGTGTGCTCTTTGTTAACCCTGAGGGAGAGCGTAAGGCGATTCGGCTTGGCAAGGTATCTAAGGGTGATGCATCCACGATCAAGTTTCGTGTTGAGCAAATGCTAACGGCGAAGATTATGGGGAGCATGGATCGCGACCTAGCGATTTGGATTGAGGCTCTTGAGCCGTCATTACGAGAGAAGTTTGAGAAGGTTGAGCTACTTGAACCTGTTGTGGGTTTAGAACCTGAACCTCAGGGGCCGACATTGAAGGAGTTTCTTGACGACTTTGTTGTGAGGCATGGCCCAACAAAAAAGCCAGCGACGCGTGTTGTTTGGAAGCAGGTAATTGCTCTGCTGAATGAATATATGCCGAAAGGCATTTTGTTGAGCGACGTTACCGCCGGCCATGCAAAGTACTTCGTGGTTAAGTTGCGTGAACGAAAGCTTGCCGCGACGACAATTCACAAACGTGTAGGCTTTGCGCGTCAGTTCTTTGAGGATGCAGTCGACTGGGAATTGATCGATCGGAATCCATTCACCAAGGTTAAAACGCAAGGTACGTCCGCGAAGGCGAATGTCGAGGTTTCGCGAGAGGTCATTGAAAAGGTGCTGAAGCATTGCGATACGACTTGGGGCACGATTGTGGCGTTGAGTCGGTTTGGTGGGCTACGGACGCCATCGGAGACGCTCTCGTTGAAGTGGGGGGATGTTGATTGGGAAGCTGATCGAATGCACGTTCCTGAGTGCAAGGTAGAGCACCATGAGGGACGAGGGGTGCGAGAGGTCCCGATCTTTGGTGAGTTGCGTCCGTACTTGGAAGCGGCATTTGAGGCGGCCTGTAAAGGCGGGAGCTATCCGTCACCTGATTCCTATGTCGTGGACAAGCAGGCTTATCGTGATGCAGCGATGCGGCCAGGGGGATGGGCCAACGCTAACTTGAGGACTCAGTTCTTGAAAATCTTGAAGCGGGCCAAGGTCGAACCATGGAAGCGGTTGTTCCATTCGATGAGGGCGAGCAGGCAAACGGAGCTCGAGCGTGAGTTCCCAACCCACGTCGTTTGTGCTTGGCTTGGAAATTCCGTTGCGGTGGCCAAGAAAAGCTACCTGCTGGTGACCGAAGAGGACTTCAGCAAGGCGGCGCAGAATGCGGCGCAGTTGGATCCAAAAGTGGCGCAGAAAGCGGCGCAGCAGGTTCCCGCAAAGAGCACGCAAGGCGCAAAGAAAAACCCGCAAAACATGGAGGAAACTGGCGTTTTCTCAACGTTTTGCGGGTCTTCAGAGATGGAGGATAACGGACTTGAACCGATGACCTCCTGCATGCCATGCAGGCGCTCTCCCAACTGAGCTAATCCCCCTGAAGGTCGTTTTGTCTGTCGCAAAGCGTACTGACTGCCCCAGCCCCTCGTCAAGTCCCGCTCGTTTTCTTCGCCAAAAAAACAGCCCGCGGATCCCGCAAAACCGTTTACCGCCCACTCGGAGGAGTGGATCACACCGGTTTTACTGGATTTATCACCCCGGCAACCCGCTCCAACATCGAAGTTGGAGGCGGTTTGCAGCGGGAAGGTTCGGTCGGCAGTCGAAAGCGGAATCGAGCGAACCGTCGAGCTGAGGGAGTTCCTGCGTTTCCGCAGTGGGCGTTTTGTTCGCGGAGCGATCAACGACGATGTGCCCGCCAAGTTGCTCGGTCGCCCCTCAACCGAACGAGGCCACTGCTTTGCTACTTGCGTCGCTTGCGGATGGGCTGGATCGGGTCGAGCGTTTCATCGTCATATTGCTTTCGCAACCGAGCGAGCTCGGATTCCATCTCTGCCCGGACGCTGGCGTACTCGGGGTTCGCATAGACGCTGTTCAGCTCGTTGGGATCCTTTTCCAGATCAAACAATTCCCAATCATCGATCGCCTCGCCTTCGAGTGCGTAAAAGCGAATCAGTTTGTGACGGCCGTTGGTGACACCATAGTGCCGGGCGACATTATGAGCCCCTGGATTCTCGTAGTAGTGATAGTAAAACGTCTTTCGCCAATCCGCGGGCGTGTTGCCTTTGAAAATCGGCACCAGACTGCGGCCTTGCATGTCGCTGGGGATGTCGGTTCCGGCGATGTCCAAAAACGTTTCGGCGTAATCAAGATTTGATACAACGTCGTTGTTGACCGTGCCCGGCTTCACCACGCCTGGCCAACGGACCATCAGTGGCGTTTTGAGCGATTCTTCGTACATCCATCGTTTGTCGAACCAGCCGTGTTCGCCCAAATACCAGCCTTGATCCGACGAGTAAATGACGACGGTGTTGTCCGCCAATCCAGCTTCGTCCAGATAGTCCAGCACCTCACCGACACTGTCGTCGACGCTCTTGACGCAGCGAAGGTAATCTTTGACGTAACGTTGATACTTCCACTGGACGATCTCTTTCTCGGTCATCGTGGCCTGCGCCTTTTTGAACGCTTCGTTCTTGGGTCCATAGGCGGCATCCCAAGTCTTGCGTTGCTCGGCGTTCATCGTTCCATAACCGGTTAGTTTCAGGTCGTTGGAGTTGAGATGTTCCTTGATCGTCATCTGTTGACGTGCCGCGGATCGAGTACGCCCCGAGTAGTCGTCCCACAGCGTTTCAGGCTCGGGGATCGTGACGTCGTCGAGCCAGTTGAGATATTTAGGACTGGGCATCCAATTGCGATGCGGTGCCTTGTGTTGGCACATCAGCATGAAGGGTTTGTTGGGATCGCGTTGCTCTTTGAGCCACGTCAATGTTTTGTCGGTGATGATCTCGGTTGTGTATCCGGTGTGAGGCCGCATGATGGGGTTGCCATCCGGTCCGGCGGTCAACATCGGCGGATTGTAATACGGGCCTTGTCCCTTCAAGACGTCGTAATAATCGTAGCCTTGCGGGGTGGAAACGAGGTGCCATTTACCGACCACCGCGGTTTGATAGCCGTTGGCCTTGAGCAGTTTTGGAAACGTTTGCTGATCGCCGTTAAAACGATCGCGATTGGTTTTGAAGCCGTTGATGTGGCTGTATTTCCCCGTTTGGATGACCGCTCGGCTGGGGCCACAGATCGCATTGGTGACGTAGCAGCGATCGAACCGCATGCCTTGTTTGGCGATGCGGTCGAGGTTCGGGGTGGTGATGCGGGCCGGATCGTAAGCACTGAGAGCTTGTTCACAGTGGTCGTCAGTAAAGATGAAGACGATGTTCGGCGGGGCCGCTGCTTGGGTGACCGCCGTGGCGACAAATGCGAATAAGGTCGCTAGAAGGGTGGATTTCATGCTGTGTGTGGTCGATTGGAGGGGGCGAGACTAGAATTCTTCGTCAAAAACATCTTAACTAGAAACCGATGGCCTAGTACGTCACTACAAAGCGAATCTTCGCCAAAACGATGGCTTTGCGGCAAGAAATCGCGGCAAAACCGTAGCCCGCAAGCGACCTGCCAACTATTTTAGGAGCGGTCCAAGACCGTAATCGCCGATCGCGATTTCCCGCTGACATTTCTCTCCCCCACAAACTCTCTTTCCCCCCCGCAGAAACGAAATCAACATGATCTCTCGGTCACGATACACGCTCGCCAGCGTCTGTTTTGCTCTCCTGATCTCGGACGGCTTGTCCGGAAGCACCCCTGTGATGGCCGCTGGCCCGAAGGGCCCCGTCTACACCGAGACGCCGGATTCGGAGCCCAATTTTCCGCTGATGGGCGAGTTTGTTGGTCCGATCAAGACCGACAGCGAAGATAAAAATGTGGTGGCGCTGCAAATTCGGCCCGTCGGCAACGATACGTTCGAGGCGATTCAGTACCTCGGTGGCTTGCCAGGCGAAGAAGGGCACAAGACCGAAATCGTGCAATTGATCGGCCGTCGCAGTGACGATTTTGTCGTGCTGTCGGGGGGGCCCTACGCCGTGTTCGTGGAAAAAGATGGCTGCCTCGTTTTGGACCGCAAGGGAAATCGCCTCGGCGAACTGAAGCGAGTCGAGCGTGAGAGTTCGACACTGCATGCTCCGGCGCCCAAAGATGCGGTTGTGTTGTTTGATGGCACGTCGACGGACCAGTTTATCGACGGTCAAATGACCAAAGATGGGTTGCTGATGCATGGCACGAAGATCAAACCGATGATGCAAGATTTCAATTTGCATCTCGAGTTTCGCTTGCCGTACATGCCCGAAGCTCTCGACCAAGCACGCGGCAACAGTGGCATCTATTTGCACGGCCGCTACGAATGCCAGGTGCTCGATTCGTTCGCTACCCCAGCCGTGTTCAACGGATGTGGAGCGCTCTACCGTTTTCGCACTCCCGATTTGAATATGTGTTATCCGCCACTGCGATGGCAAACCTATGACATTCAGTTCACTGCAGCACGCTGGGACGCCGAGGGCAACAAGCTCCGTGGCGCTCACGTGACCAGTTGGCTCAACGGAGTGAAAATTCAAGATGACGTCGAGTTGCCAGGACCCACTGGTGCTGGAAAAGCCGAAGAACCCAATTTGCTGCCCACCTTGTTCCAAGACCATGGCGATCCGGTTCGTTTCCGCAACGTGTGGATTGTTGATCGTGGATTGGCCAGTGGCACGTTCCCGATCCGCCCGACCAAAGAAGAGCTCGAAGCTTTAGAAAATGAAAAGCAAGCGAAAATCGAACGTGAGAAAAAGGAACAAGAAAAGAAGGCTCGCGAGCTGAAGGAAAAGAAGCAAAAGGAAGAAGCGGAAAAGAAGAAGCAAGCGGAGATGAAGGCTGCTGCTGAGAAAGCCGCAGCAGATAAGGCGGCTGCAGAAAAAGCTCAAGCGGAAAAGGAATCGGCGAAGCCGGAGGCCAAAGAAGAAGCCAAGCCAGCCGAAGCGGCTAAGTAGCTCGAGGGTTTTTGATGGGCGTCGAGCGGGCGTCGGAGCAAGTCAAAGCGGACGGCCCGCCAAGTTGCTCGGTCGCCCTCACCCGAACGAGGCCTCAAGGGCCCGCTGGACCTCGCCCAAGCTAAAGCTCGGGCGAGGTGACTCGCGTAGTAGCGGAAGTCGTCAAGACTTTCGTTTTTCAGGGATGATCGAAACTCACGAATGAGTTCCGCTACCAAAAAACGCTATGATCGCGGAGCGATCAGCGACAATGATCCGCGGCATTAGAGCGGGGCGGGGAGGTCACGGCGTTTGAAACAAACGATCGCGGCGGCGTAAAATGCCACTCCGAAGCCAATCAAGATCAACGGGTACACCAGTGGGGGCAGCATCGTGTCGCCCACCGTGTGCGTTAGGATCCACGGCGCGTAGAGCGAATCGTTGGCGACCATCGACGTCATCTTTTGTGGCTTGTAGCAACTGAAGAAGGTCATCGACAGCAGAAATCGCAGCGACTCGGCCGCTTTGCCTAGCCCCAGCATCACCAGTTGGACGATGTAAATCGCGACGGTCACTCCGATCGTTCGCCAGCGATAACGATCAATGCTGCTTAGTAACGTCGACAACCCGAGCAGAAAGAAACCAAACGCGAAAAGGTGAAACGTGGACGCGGCGAAGATTCGCACATCCACTCGATCGCTCAAGTGCAGTGTCTGCATCTCGGGTTCGCCCATCGTCAGCGGCAAATCAAACTCGATGATGGGAATGCGAATCGTCGGCGGAGGCACGGTCTCTTTCACGCTGGTCGTCTGCACTCCGGCGCCGATCCCCGCCCACACCAACATGCACAGCAGTGCCAGCCCAACGACCGAGACGGTGGCATGGGACAGCAGTAGCCGCGTGCGGCTGATCGGCTGTGAAAGCACCATTTCCAATGTCCCGCGGCCCAGTTCGCCGCTGACCACATCGCTGCCTCGCGAGATGCACCAAATCACGATACACAGGATGACGATCGGTTCGTCGTACGTCATTCCGACGCGACCGGGATACGTGAACAGCGAATCGAATTCGATCGGGGCAAACTTTTCAAATTCACGAAACTGTTCCAAGATCGTTTGGAATTGGCCCATGTCCAAAAGACTGACGACCCAGACACGAACCCAGGCAAACGCGAACAGGGCGAGCCCACACGACGCGAACAGTAAAATCGATTGCCCGATATATTTTTTTAGCAAGATGCGGTCGATCATGATCTGGCTCCCGAGTTTGTCTGGCCGAAGTTCTCAACAGCGGGGGCATCGGTGATCAAAGCGGTCGCGACCGGTTCACCGGCGTGCACTGCTTCGTAAACCGTACGTAGCCCATACGGTTCAAAGCGAATCTGTTTCAAGTCGAGAGAATCGATCCATTTTAGAATCGGACCAAGATCGCCTGCGGTATCGATTTGAATTTGATGATACGCATGCGTTGACCCGCGCGTGCGAACATGAACCGCCCCTTTGAGCGAATCGGGGATCTCGATCGAGGCCTCGCGGGTGAGGGCGGTCATCCGGTGCCGCTGGAACAGATCGCTCATCCACATCTCGTGAGCCAATCGGCCGCGCCGCAGAAAGGCGACGCGGTTGCAGGTGTCTTCGATCTCGCTGAGCACATGCGAGGACAGGATCACGGTGCGGCCGTTATCGCGAGCTTCCAAAACCAACTGCAGTACCGCCGATCGCACAGTGGGATCGAGGTTTGCGGTCGGTTCGTCCAGGATCAGCAGTGGTGTTTGTGGACCGAGCACGACGGCGAGTGCGAGTTTTTGACGCATCCCTGTCGACATAAACGCGACTCGGGTTTTTAGATCGAGCTCCAACATCTCGGCGACTTCACGGCTACGCGGCAGATCGCCGTAGGGATGCATTTCGGAAAAAAATTTCAGCACGCCATCGCCCCGCATGTGACGCGGCAAACGGGCGTCGCCTGGCAGATAGGCGACTTGGCGACGAACCGCAACGCTGTCGTCTTCGGCATCAATCCCGAGCACGGTGGCCCGGCCATGAGTCGGGTGCAGGTAGCCGAGCAGCAGGCGAATCAGCGTGGTTTTGCCGGCTCCGTTGGGGCCAAGCAGCCCAAAAATGTCGCCTGCACCGACGCAGAGCGAGCAATCGCGGAGTGCTTCAAAGTCGCCGTAGCATTTGCCCAGTCCTTCGCAGCGCAGCACGATATCGCCCGCCGACTCGGGATCTTGGGCTAATTTCGTGCTTCGCAGGTCATCGGCGCAAGGGGCGATTGGATTTTTGATCGGATTCAAACGCGTGGGCTCGCCATCGAGGGGGGGGAGAAGAAGCGGAGGTCGAAGCTGGGAATCAATGCAAATTTGCGGTCACAGGGTCGCTTGTTGTTCAGCACGACGCCCTTTATTGTTTGCAAAGGTCAAATCGTAGGAAGTCGGCTTTCGGCGATGGAAAATAGCAAACTAATTTAACAGGCATTTCACATGTCAGAATTACCCCTGTTCCTGCCACGTGGTTTCCGTTTTGCCGGTGCGACATGCGGAATCAAGGCCAGCGGAAAACCAGACATCTCCTTGATTGTATCGGATCATCCGGTCGTTGCTGCGGGCGTTTACACAACGAACAAAATTGTCGCCGCACCGGTCGTGCTATCACGCTCGCGAACCCCCTCGGCGGCAATTCAAGCGGTGCTGACGAACAGCGGCAATGCGAATGCCTGTACCGGCGATCAAGGTATGGAGGACGCCAAATCCACTTGTGCCCAACTCGCTGCGTTGGTCGGTTGCGACGAATCCGGCGTATTGGTGATGAGCACCGGGGTGATTGGCAAGCGATTGCCGATGGACAAAATCCGCTCGGGTGTCGAGCTGGTCCACGGCAAACTTGCTACGAGTGACGCCGCCTTTGTGGACGCGGCCGAAGCAATTCGCACCACCGATGCGGCACGCAAAACCGAAACGTGTGAATTGACACTCGCAGGCAAAACGATCCGAATCGCGGCGATGGCCAAGGGCGCAGGGATGATCGCGCCCAACATGGCAACGATGTTGTCGGTAATGTGCACCGATGCCTCGATCACCCAAGCCGACGCGCAAGCCATGCTGACTCGCGTCGCAAACGTTAGCTTCAATCGAGTCAGTGTGGATGGTCACACCAGCACCAACGATACGTTGCTGCTATTGGCCAGCGGCACGGATGAACCGCTCTCCGGCGACGCGTTGGCCGAGTTCGAAGCGGCGTTGACGAAGCTAGCGATCAATTTGGCGAAACAACTTGTTGCCGATGGCGAAGGGGCAACGCATGTGATGCAGATTCACGTTTTTGGCGCCGAGAGTGATACTTCGGCCGAAGTGATTGCAAAAACCGTGGCGGCGAGCCCGTTGGTCAAATGTGCAATCACCGGCGGCGACCCGAATTGGGGCCGCATCGTTTCGGCCGCCGGATACGCCGGCGAGCCTTTGGAACCGGCCAAGGTTTCGTTATCGGTGTGCGGCCAAGCGATCTACGAAGATGGCACGCCGCTTGACTTTGATGCCGCGTCACTTAGTCGCACCATGAAGGGGCAGCCGCAAATCGATGTCGAACTTCGCGTGGGATCGGGCGAAGGGCAAGCGACGTATTGGTCGAGCGATTTGACGACCGAATATGTTCGTTTCAATTCGGAATACACGACCTAATTGATGTCCATCGGCACTCGCTGCGTGTGAGAATCACGGCCAAAAACCCAAAATTGGCCATCTTCCCTTCGAGCGGTTTCAACACGATGATGGGGCATCAGCTGATCCCCGATTTACCGTGCTCGCTTGGCTTGCAACGTCGATCGGTTACCGCATGCAACGAAGGAAGATGATGTCACAAAACGTTTCAAAAATTGTTTATACCCACACGGACGAAGCGCCAGCACTGGCAACCTATTCGTTGCTGCCGATCATCCGTGCGTTCACATCGGCTGCGGGGATCACGGTCGAAACCAAAGACATCTCGTTGGCCGGCCGTATCCTGGCTAACTTTGCGGACGTGCTTCCAGCGGACCAACAATACCAAGATGCCTTGGCAGAACTCGGTGAGTTGGCGAAGCAGCCCGAAGCGAATATCATCAAACTGCCTAACGTCAGTGCCTCGATTCCTCAGTTGAAGTCGGCGATCGCGGAACTGCAGAAAAATGGCTTTGCTGTTCCTGATTTTCCCGATGAGCCCAAGACCGATGCCGACAAGGAGACTCGGGCTCGCTACGCCAAGGTGCTCGGCAGTGCCGTCAACCCAGTGCTTCGCGAAGGCAATTCGGATCGTCGCGTTGCGGCGCCGGTGAAAGAATACGCCAGACAAAACCCGCACTCGATGGGTGCATGGTCATCGGATTCCAAGACGCACGTGGCTTCGATGAGCGAAGGCGATTTTTATGGCAGCGAGCAATCGTATGTGATGCGCGAAGCGGGCGATGTGCGGATCGAATTGGTCGCTGCGGATGGAAAAACGACTGTATTAAAAGAAAAGCTGTCGCTGTTGGCCGGCGAAATCATCGACGCGTCGCGACTGCAAAAGAAATCGCTGCAAGCATTCCTGGCTCGTGAAATCGACGAGGCCAAAAAGCAGGGCGTTCTGCTGTCGTTGCATATGAAAGCAACAATGATGAAGGTGTCCGACCCGATCATCTTTGGTCATGCCGTTCAGGTTTTCTTTAAAGACGTGTTCGAAAAGCATGCCGAGTTGTTTAACGAACTGGGTGTGAATCCCAACAACGGGATCGGCGACGTGTACGCCAAGATCGAAACATTGTCCGAAGCGAAGAAGCAGGAAGTGTTGGCGGATTTGGATGCGGTTTATGCGGATCGTCCACCACTGGCGATGGTCGACTCGGACCGCGGCATCACCAACCTGCATGTCCCCAGCGATGTGATCATCGATGCATCGATGCCCGCCGCCATCCGGTCTTCCGGCAAAATGTGGGGGCCTGATGGCAAGCTATGTGACACCAAGGCAATGATTCCGGATCGTTGTTACAGCGGTGTTTATCAAGCAACGATCGATTTCTGTAAAGAAAACGGAGCGTTTGATGTCACCACGATGGGCAATGTCGCCAACGTTGGCTTGATGGCTCAAAAAGCCGAAGAGTACGGTTCGCACGACAAGACGTTCGAAATCCCAAGCGACGGCGCGGTACGTGTCGTCAACAGCAAGGGCGAAATCCTGATGCAGCATGCCGTCGAAGAGGGCGATATTTGGCGGATGTGTCAAACCAAAGATTTGCCCGTTCGTGACTGGGTGCGATTGGCGGTTAGCCGGGCTCGCGCGACCGGTTCGACTGCGATCTTCTGGCTTGATGAAAATCGTGCTCACGATGCAAACTTGATCGCCAAG
>NZ_JBFHFD010000038.1:0-27572 GCF_041583735.1 Novipirellula sp. | reverse complement strand
GTCATCTCGGGATGAGTGATGGTGATCGGTCCGCCATTGGCAATCTGTTCTTGGAAGATGGGGACGACGCTGCCGGCCGAGGCTAACACATTACCGAAACGAACGACCACAAACTTGGTTTTGGATACTTCTGCTTTGGCATGTACAAATCGTTCTGCCAATTGTTTGGACACTCCCATGATACTTGTGGGATTGACCGCCTTGTCGGTCGAGATCATTACAAATCGCTCGACATCGTATTCGTGACAAAGTTCGACCAAACCCGCGGTGCCGAGCACGTTGTTTTTTAACGCTCGCGATGGATTCAATTCCATCAATGGAACATGTTTATGGGCTGCCGCGTGGAAAACAATTTCAGGCTGGTAGTTTTCGAAGAGCGTTCGCATGCGATGTTGATCACAAATGTCAGCGACGAAGGGCACGCATATGTCGCCATAATCGCGAAGGGTCATTTCTCGATCAATTAAGAACAACGCATTTTCGGCACGCTCGACCAAGATCAATTGGGCCGGTTCGCAGCGTGCAATCTGGCGACATATCTCCGAGCCAATGCTGCCTCCGGCACCGGTTACGACCACTCGCCTTCCTTGCAACATCTCTCGGACCGGCTGCGAATCAAGTTCGATCGGGTCTCGGCGTAGAAGGTCGTTAATTTCAACGTCGCGGGTCTGGAAGCGGAACGAACCATTAATCAGTTCATCGACCGGCGGAACCATTTTGACCCGGATCTTGGCTTGTTCACAGCGATCGAGAAGCTCGCGGAGTTGTTGTCCTGGCAACACATTGGAAATAACAAGAAGATCTTTCGCATCGTGAGCGCGAGCATGCTCGACGATGTCCTCGGGACTACCCAGAAAGGGAATGCCTCCCAATCGCAATCCATGCTTGTGTTCATCGTCGTCCAAGAATCCAACGATGTGAAAATCGAGGTTGGGATGGTTATGTATTTGGCGGGCCAATAGCTCGCCCCCTTGTAACGCTCCGATCAACAGGGTGGGTTTGCGATCATTCAGCGACAGTGCGGGCCACATCATTTCTTGGCTTAGGCGATAGACACTTCGCAGCCCGCCGACAAGCAGAATCGTGATGCCCCAGTCCATCAGTAACACCGATCGAGGAACTTGATACTGTTGGCTGAACAAGTAGTCCACCGCGGCAATCAGAATGCTCGCGACCGTCGAGGTGCGAAGCAAAATCGCAAGATCGGTAAAAGTAATGTACCGCCACCATCCGTGCAGACTGCCAATCAAGTGGAACATCGATAGCTTGATGATCAAGATCCAGGGCAGCATGCTCCAGAAATCATTACGGACGCCCGCAGAGATGACCATATCAAAACGCAACCGCAACGCGATCTCGTAGGACGCGATGAAAATAATCAGGTGTACCAGTACCAGAAAATAAATTCTTACAGGCAGGATCCGATGCAAGGGCGTGTTCTTTTTCGCACTCATGGTCAAGACGCTTTATCGAAGTGAGCAAATCCAGTTAAAAAACACGTGTGCTTCACCGAACTGGTCGTCGCCAGTTTCGAGTTCTTTCTGCGCGGACTTCGTCCACCTGGGTGACACTCACGAAGCAGTACGCGGTGCACCCTCGGAATGGGGTCATGCTAGTGGTAAAGCGAGCCGATTCAATGGGCTAATCCCCCATTTACACTTCAATCAATGGAGATAATTGAATCGCGGAAAATCGCCTTACTTTTTGATGGATCAACGAAGAAGACCACGACCGCGCAGCGGCCACCGTCTACTTAAACGCTGTTAGTTTCGCGTGTATTAAAACTACCAAACGTATGTATGTGCTTTATTAAAAATCCTGCATGTTTCAGTTACATGCAGATGCGTCATTTACTCAAAACGCCTTGCATAGTCGTAACTTCCGTACGTCTTTGCATAACTTCGTGTGGGCACACCGTTAAGCACGGTGCCCAACGGTTTGATACCCGCTTTGGCGAGCCGGTCATGAGCAATTTTTACTTGGCCTTCGCGACTGACGTTGCGTCGAGTGCAAAGCAGAGAGCCATCGGCACAACGAGCGAGTAAGATCGCTTCGGATGCAGAAAGGATGGGAGGTGTATCGATAACGATATAACGATACTTGACTCGCAATTCGTCAAAAATCTTATTGAGTGAATCACGTGTCATCAATTGATGAGGGTTAACTCGAAGTCGACCTGCCGGCAGCAAGTGAATTTGATCACTCCAGTCGCGAATGACGGCTTCTTCCAATGTGGCACGTCCTTCGAGCACGGCGGTCATGCCAAGTTTGTTTGAGACTTGGAAAATATTATGAATATCTGGGGCGCGAAGATCGCCGTCGATAAGCAGCACCGGTTCGCCGGTCGCTCGGCCAATGCTGACGGCAAGCTGCGACGAGATGCTGGACTTGCCTTCGCCGTGAACGGCACTGGTCACCACAAGCGTTTGAACGGTATTGTGTTTTTCGCCTAACAGCAGACCGACACGAAGACTATCAATGCTTTCTTCGAAGATACTCATTGCCTTGGTTTGTCGCGAACCAAGCGAGATCGTTCGCACCGGCAACTTGGCAACTTCGCTGACGGTGGTTTGTGCGGTGTTGCTCGTCAATTGATTGACATCGCTGATCGGCTTGGTGGACAATTCCCAAAGCAAGGCGAGGCCGAACGGCAGACAGCCGCTCAGAAAAGCTGCGATTGCCATGTTTCGCAGCGGAAAACTCGCGACGGGATGTAGCGTGGGTTCTGCGGGCTGCAGCAGAACAATACGACCCGGAGCTCGTGATTCGGTGCTTAACGCCATCGATCGCTCGGCAATCAAGTCAAACACACGTTCTTCACGTTCGAGTTCCGCACGAGCGAATTCGAGTTCCAGCATTTTGTTGCCGGATTCTCCCGCAGTTCCGAGCATCTCTTTGTACCGCAGTCCGAGCAGGTTCTCGAGCACCAGTTGCGTCTCGAGTCTCGCTTCGAGTTCGTGAAGTGTGTCGCGGCGATCAAGTTCCGCGAGTGACTTCAGTTGGTCGGTGATCTTGGGACGGCTGCTCGCAACAGCTCGTTTGAGACTCTCTTCATATCCTTTGACTTCGGACTCCAGACGCAAGTAGGATGGATCGTTTCGTCCCCCGGCTGCGGTGCTCTCGACACGATGCATCATCGATTTGCGTTCGGCAATCATGGCGCGTAGATCGAGAATCTCCTGGCTTTCTCCCACCGCCATCTCGACGTCAACTTCGGCGATGCGAAGATCTTCTTTTGCAATCGCTTCGCGGATCGCAGTGATTTCCATCTCAAGCATTTTGCGATCGACCTCGGCTGCCGTCAGCCGTTCACGAAGTCGCTCCAACGGTCCGGCGCCCGCTTGCCCCCCATTCTTTTGCGGCATCCCGGTATAAGGATCCATTCCGACAACGTCTTGCCCGAGTTGACGCATCTTTTCACGTAAATTCTGGATCTCGACACTACGTGCCTGTTTTTCTTGACCCAGCAGTTCGAGCACCCTCGCGGTTTGGTCTTCGTTGTCTTTGGCTCGCACCGCGAAATAGGTGTCTAGCACCGCATTGACAATGATCGCAGAGGATTCCGGGTCGGATGTTTCAAGAGAAACATTATAGAGTTCCGAACTGCCAACCTGCTGAACTCGGATATTTTCGGTTAGCCACACAATGGGCTTCTCGATCGATTGCAGTCCTGGCAAACCGGCAATCTTTGAATCCTCAAGCACCTGCTCTGCAACAAGCGAGCTGCGAATTAATTCAATCTGAGTCTCCGTGAAATCTTCCGGATTCATCTGAGGCTCAGGTGTCGTATACGCAATATAAGGAGCGTAGCTCGCAATCTTCATCACCGCATTCGCACGATACACCGGAGTGAACGTCATCAAGATTGCGGTGGCCGATAACCCTGCCAACAGAATGGCGAAGGGAATGGTCAGATACCAATACGTCGTAAGCGAGTGGATTAGGTAGCGAGGACCCACAAGCGATTCGTGGTCATTGCCAGTCGGCGCATGGTGAAAAATATAAGAGGGAGAGATCTCGTGGTCGTTTGCCGGCACCAACGAACGACTACTTGAGTCGGACGATGCCAGGTCGACGAAATCGTTGTTACTCAAAAAACCAATCTCCCGCTTTCGATTGATCGCAATTATCACATCACGTCAATCGATTCGACTCAAGGTGCTGTTCAAATGGTGACTGTCAAGCTGCTATTGGTCATAGCGCGTCCATCCTTAATTCTCACATGTTCCTTAATCGCTTGCCGTCGACCTACTAATCTCTCGCTTTGCTAAACGAATTGAGCTTTCGTAGAAGCCTTTGCTGAATTCTTATGTAGTTGTTCTGGTCTGGTGACTAGACGCCAATCTTGGGTGTGGTGGTCCACCCTACTCAAGATTGAGGGTATTGCTAGTTAACTTTTCACAACAAATGCTTCTCGGTTTCGTTGGATGCAAATCAATTTCGTTGGATGCAAATCAATAAGGTTCGATCGCTGACACATCATTTCCGCAGGGCCTAATCGGTTGCCCTGGATTGGATTTAATGGGTGAGAACGGCCGTCCGAATTGCAGGTGTTGGGCCAACCTCTACGATCATAAGCCTGTTAGAGGGGGAGGGCAAGCAACTACTCCCGGTGCCCAGCTGTTTTGGGATCATGCGATGCGTCGTATCACAACCTAGTTGAGCCGCAAGGGTGGCGAAGGCCACTTAGAGCAGCGGGCTCATCCAGTGCGAGTTTCACGATTTTCTTGAATCCCAAGTTTTGCTTGGACAGTAGGATTGGCTGCTTATTGGCCACACCGGTGGGCTGTAATCCAAGTCGATTCATTGGCGGCCAAACGGGTTGCCGAAAAGGTGTGACTATAAAAAGCGGATGCGTAAACGAGCCGACGTCGACACCCATGTTTTGCTGCGATCGCCAAAAGATTTTTGGCGGGTTCAAGTTTTCTTCGAGCCGAAGGACGGTGTTCTGTAATGCGGAATGCGATCTCCTCGCTAGATCTTTCCTAACCCGCACCTGGTGCCCACTTCGAACAACCGTTTTGTTGAGCGCAACCCGAGAGACAATTCGAAAAGATCGCAGATGAACCCACGTTTCGGCGGGGGGGGCCTGCCCTCTCGACGATAATTCCTGTGAGCGAATTCCAAGATGAATCGCCGATGCGTGCAGAGAAAAGAAGGTTCGACCGGAGAGCAATCAAGCTTTGATGGCAAACCATTCTTCGTCGAAGTGCATCGTCCGAGGCATCGAGGCGTGGAGATAAAGCAGCGGTTTGCAAGCAATGCTTGGCAATCATGCTGCCGACACCCGAAATCGCTCACCGCAACACGACATCCACCCTTTTCATTTTGGTGGTCGTTTTGTCGCAAACCCAACAAATGGAAGCCGGAGCAAGGATGTTGCCGGATATTTTTGGGGGCCTCCAGAACAACGCACGGATGTGACTATGTCTCAATTCAAATCACGACCTTTTGTAGCTCCTCTACAAATGTTCGCGGCAATCTGCCTGTTAAGTGGGGTTGGATGCCAAGGACTCAAAAAGAGTCACCATGCGTCACAGGTTTCTGTGGTGCCGCCCGAAGTCGCAAATATGCCTCGGGAGTTGGCCAAGACAGTGATGCCGGATTACATCATTGAGCCGCCCGATATCTTGACGATCGAGACCGTGCACGCGGTCCCCAAGTCGCCTTATACATTAAAGGTGCTTGATGTGCTGTCGGTGCGAGTCCAGGGAACGTTGCCTGAGGGACCGATCGGCGGTGGTTATCCGATCGAACCCGGCGGGGTGATCAACCTTGGGGCTCCATATGGAGTGGTCTCGGTTTCGAGCATGACCGTACCGCAGGCTCAGACGGCGATTGAGGAACATCTAAAGAAATACTTGAAGAAGCCGGAGGTGGCGGTGTCGCTGGCCGAGCTTGGTGCCTCGCAGCGATTGGTCGGACAATACCTCGTCGGCCCCGATGGTACCGTCACGCTGGGCAGCTATGGCAGCGTTTCGGTCGTCGGCATGCCGCTGGCCCAAGCGAAATGGACGATCGAACAACACTTGTCACAGTTCTTGGAAGATCCGGTCATCTCGGTCAACGTCCACGCTTTCAATAGCAAGGTGTACTACATCGTATTGCAGGGAGCCGAGCTTGGCGACGCGGTCTATCGTTTCCCGATCACGGGCAATGAAACGGTTCTAGATGCGATTTCACAAATCAATGGACTCGAGCAGGTCTCGTCAAAGAAGATGTGGATCGCACGACCCACATCGGATCTTTGCGACTCGCAAATTTTGCCCGTCGATTGGCACGCGGTGACCGAGTGTGGTTCCGCCAATACAAACTTCCAACTCATGCCAGGCGACCGTTTGTTTGTTCAAGAAGACCATATGGTCGCGTTCGACAACAAGCTCGCCAAAATGTTTGCTCCGTTTGAACGCATGATGGGCTTCTCGTTACTAAGTGTTGGCACAGCGACTCGTTTCTCGGGAAGTGTGCTCAAGGGCGGTGGAAATCCACGAAGTGTGAGCGGATTCTAGCCTGAGTCAATGTTAGGTCTGTGGTGGGAACCGAGGGCGTTTGTTGATCAATCCAAGTGGCTCGATCAGCAGTGCGATTCCTCTGCCCAGCGGTATCAATCTACGAGTGTCAATTTTTGAAAAAGTAAGCGGTGACAACGATGCGACGACAATCCCAAACACAACTGACTGCGGCGGTGGCGATCACGCTTGCCGTCACGATCAGTGCCAGCGTTGGCTGTGTGTCTGTGCACCACGACTGGGCGCAACACTGTGGGTTCGACAAATTTCGCGAAAGCAAAAAGTCGTACTACCACTGTGCTCATTGCGGCCAAATCGTTGCAAACCCCCATGCAAAATGTTGCCCGCACTGCTCCTACGTGAAACCGTACTACGGTTACGAGCCCACGTGTTGGAACAAGTTCCCCGAAGGTTGGGGATGTCCTAACGGAGCTCAGGCGTGTCACCCTGAAATGCTCGAAATGGTGCCGCCGGTCGAGTACTCCGATGGTATTCCGCTGGAACACGATAGCGTTCGCATTGAGCATGAACCCCATCATGTTCCCTTTGCAGACGATGCTGTCGCGGCACCCAAAGCCGCGGCACCTCAGGTCGCGGTAGAGGACGAGCATGCCATCCCAAGTGCAAGCGATCGCATGGCTCCCGTTGCCACGCCGGATTTCAGCAACCCGATTGACGTGGACGTTCCTGCTCGCACGAACGTTACCACGCCTGAAGTGCGGTTGAACGATCAAACGCAAGCGAAACCGATCAACCAGAAGCGTGATTTGGCGGTGTTGCCGCCAATGGATACCTCGTTGGTGGACGGGATGATCGAAGCCCCTGTGCCTCAAGTCGCTCCATCGCAATCGGTTGCCAAGGCCAAGCCGGTGATCGACAGGCAAGATTCGGACATCGATTCAAAGCCGATGGTATTAAACTTTCCAGTGCCTTCGCCCGAACGTGCGGTGACGGTCGATAAAGTGCCCTCGGTGACTCGAGTGCCTGTTCCTGAGGTCGACATTACTCCGGTTGCGAAAACTCCAGAGTTCGTCTCGGTCAAATCGTCGGCAAACGTTTCCGCACTGACGGCTCCGCAAACCAAGCGTGTTGCGGCGGAAAAGCCGGACGCCAAAGATCCAGCTACCGCTAAGGATTTGGCCACCGAGGCACATGCGTCCCCGAAGGTCCAGCGGATCACTGTTCCACAGCCGAAGACGGAAAAGCTAGATGCCGCCGTGTCGGTGACGGTCCCCGCCTCTGCGAAGTCAAGCAAGTCGGAGCCGGTTGCGTCGCAGGGCACTTTCGATATCCCCGCAGAACTGTGGAACCGCATCATCGCGATGCCTGTCGCTGCGAGCTCGGGACAACCGATGCCCGGGGTGTTGGCAACCGAATCCTATGAAATGAAAAAGTCGTTCGAGCCTGTGTCGATTGAAACCCAATCGCCGCGGTTGATTCCCACAATGACGAACTTGCCCAAGCGTGTGCCAACGATTCCGGCAGAAATTCCGGCCCGCGTAAGTGGATTCACGCAAACCAAGACCTCGGTCGAATTGCCCGCCCCCGTGCGGCGCATTCCTGCCTCGGTCCCACCGTTGATGGGCGAAAACGCATCGCCAGCGATTCCAACCCAAAACGTGACGCCTGCCGAAACCGTGGCCCCCGTGGTCAATCGGATCCCGCTAGGCCAAGTCGCTCCGGCCAGCATTCATTCGCAATCCATCGCTCCGCAACACGTTGTTCCGAATCAAGTGCAAACGAACGCCTACCCGGCTCCGGCAAACCGAATTCAAATTCGCTAATCCGGCAGCGATTACCGTAAACCTCTTGGATCCGTGTTATCGCGATCCGATAAACAACCCCACACCACTCATGGCGGTCATGAGTGGTGTGGGCGTTTCTGGGCAGCCCCGCATTGCCAGCAATTCACGTTTCGTTACGATGAATTTCAAGAATTTGGCAGCTTGTTCAAGCATTTACCGGCATTTCTAGAGGGGATATTGCGTGGCACTCGACTTTAATCAGCTTCATCAAGGGGACTGTATCGAGTTGCTAAAGCAGATGGATCCGGGGTCGGTCGATCTTTGTTTTGCCGATCCTCCGTTCAATATTGGCTACGACTACGACGTCTACGACGACAAACGAGGTGACGAGGATTACCTCGATTGGTGCCGCCAATGGATTCAGGGGGTTCATCAGGTATTGAAGCCTAACGGGACTTTCTGGTTGGCGATCGGCGACGAGTACGCTGCGGAGTTAAAAGTCTGTGCCACTCGCGAAGTCGGCTTCGTCTGCCGTAGTTGGGTGATTTGGTATTACACATTTGGGGTCAATTGCAAATACGGTTTTAGCCGTTCGCACACCCATCTGTTTCATTTCGCCAAAGATCCCAAGCAGTTTACGTTCAACGCCGCGGATCCCGAGATCCGTATCCCCTCGGCACGGCAATTGGTTTACGGGGACCGTCGCGCGAATCCGAAAGGCCGGCTGCCCGACAATACCTGGATTCTTCGCCCGCAAGATCTGCCCGATGGGTTCGAAGAGGATGGGGATACGTGGTATTTCCCACGCGTCGCCGGAACGTTCAAAGAACGCCAAGGCTTTCATGGCTGCCAGATGCCTGAGCAACTGCTTGGCCGGATCATCCGCGCGAGTTCAAATGAGGGTGATTGCGTGCTCGATCCCTTTTCAGGGAGCGGGACCACGTTGGTCGTGGCCAAGAAGCTGCGGCGAAACTTTATCGGCACCGAGCTCAGCGAAGAGTACGCGGCCAAGATTCAATCGCGACTCGAAGAAACCAACGTCGGTGACCCGTTGGTAGGTCCCGCAAATCCATTGCTGAGCGCCCCGAATACGAAAAACGGAAAGCGATTGGCAGATAAGGTCTCGAAGAAAAAGTCGACGGCTAAGAAAAAAGATGGGAAGTCCAAGGTGGGAAACGCCACGCAGCCTGATTTGCTGTAACGCTGATTTCGACGCGGCACTCTTGTCATTTGGGATTTTTGGAGATCGCCTCCGAAACCGCAATGCAGCGTCTGCGAAATCGCGTTAGCATAACAGGGGTGTCGGTGCCGCCATGCGGGGGCGTCGCCATTTTTCTAGTTGCTCCTTTCCTTTGGCCAGCGGCTGTTACCGCGAGGTTCCTTTCGTGCCGTCTCTGAGAATGCTGCCTGCCTTTACTTTGGATTTGCCGTTAGGCAAAGACGAGGCGATGCAGCGGATCGGTCAAGCAATCGCCGAGCTGGATTCGATCGAAAATGCAAAGGCCGTAGGGGACTGTGCCGAGTTTGCGGTACGCCCCGAAGAGCGGCGATTTTGGTCGCCGCATTTGTCGGTACAGCTAAGCGAAATCGAATCCGGGACGCAGTTGTATGCTCGCTTTGCTCCGCGTCCCGAGGTTTGGACGTTTTTTATGCTCGTCTACTTTATGACTGCTTTCTTTATGTTTGTCGGTGGTGTGTATGGTTACGTCCAGTGGTTCATGGGAGCGGCGCCTTGGGGGTTGCTGTTGATTCCAGGAGGCGCTGCGGTGATTGCCACGCTGCATGTTGCCAGTCTGGTCGGTCAAGGATTGAGTAAAGACCAGATGGAAAAATTGCGTGACCAACTTGATCGCACCGTTGCCTTCGCTCTAGGATCTTCTAACCACTCGACTCCCGAATCCGAAAATCTAGCCGGAAAATGAGTATGCATTCGCTGCAAGAACTTTTTAATAACAATCGTGAATGGTCGGAGCGAGTGGTGGAGCAGGATCCCACGTTCTTCGAGCGATTGTCGCAGCAGCAATCGCCCAAGTATCTTTGGATTGGCTGTGCCGACAGTCGCGTGCCGGCTAATCAAATTGTCGGTTTGGACCCCGGCGAACTGTTTGTGCATCGCAATGTCGCCAATCTAGTCGTCCACTCTGATTTGAATTGTCTATCGGTGATGCAGTTTGCGATCGAGGTTTTGAAGGTCGAGCATGTGATCGTTTGCGGGCACTACGGTTGTGGGGGTGTCGCCGCGGCACTGTTTCATAAAGAATTGGGGCTGATCGAAAACTGGCTGCGTTACATCCAAGACGTCGCCATGATCCATCAAGAACAGCTCGATGCGATTGAGGTGCCGCGTGAACGCTGCGATCGTTTGTGTGAACTCAATGTGATGGAGCAGGTGATGAATGTGTGCCGCACCACGATTGTGCGTGACGCATGGCGTAAAGGCCAGAAGCTTGCGGTGCATGGTTGGGTTTATTCGCTCACGGACGGTCGGCTGCGTGACTTGGACATGAATGTGACCAATGGCGATGAGATGATCACGCGGTATGAAGCCACCTTGGGCAAGCTGCTCAGCTAAAGAAGCGAGTTTTCGATCGGGGGGCGTCGCAGGCTGGCCGGGCCAACGTGAACGGTTTCTTCTCGCTACCGACCCGACCGCGCCCCGTGAACGCTACCAAACGCGAACGCTACTAACGTAGGTGGCATTGGGCGAATGGACTCAGACCATCGGATCCGCCATGGTCACTAAAACGCACGGCGGCTATATTCTGCAAAGTTTTTCACATGTATTGGACTTGGCAGAACACTTCTCGCGGATGGAAAGCCGCAACAGGACGGCAATTGTGAAATACACATTGACCCTCGCAGTGGCATTATTCCTCACGTGGCTGATCTGGTCTGGGCACTTTGAAAGCCCATTCTTGCTTGGTTTAGGCGTGTTATCGTGCCTTTGCAGTCTGTGGATATCGCAGCGGATGCGAATCGTCGACGAAGAGGGGGCTCCGGCTCAGCTCGGTTTACGGCCGTTTACGCATTACGCGCCCTGGTTGATGAAAGAGATTTTGGTTTCCAATCTGACCGTCGCAAAAATTATCCTGTCTCCCAAAATGCCGCTCCGCCGTCGCATCGTGACAGTGCCCACGCGAGCAAAAACCGAACTTGGACGCGTCATGCTTGCCAATTCCATCACGTTGACCCCGGGCACCGTATCGGTGCGAGTTGAGGGGGAAAGCATTACCATCCACGCCCTCGCACTAACCAACGACGAATCCGACATTACCGGTGAAACCGATCGACGTATCTGCGAATTGGAGAAGTCGTGATCAGCATCGACATGTTTGCCGTCACCTCGATCGCCATATTGGTGACGATGAGTTTAGCGTTAATCCGTGCGATGTTTGGTCCCACGGTCTTTGATCGCGTGTTGGCGCTGAATACCTTTGGTACGAAAACCGTGCTGCTGATTTGTGTGGTTGACTTTATGACCGGCCGTGATGATTTTCTCGATCTCGCGCTGCTCTACAGTCTGATGAATTTCATCGGCATGGTGGCGCTACTGCGATTTGCAGAATACGGCAGTTTCAGTGACGAAGGAGTGTCGTGATGAGTATTGTCGATCTGTTGAGCTGGATCCTGTTGATGACCGGAGCGACGTTTTCGATCATCGGTGGAATTGGCATTGTGCGGCTTCCCGAGTTTTTCTCGCGGATGCACGGCGCTGGGATCACCGACACGATGGGCGCGGGTCTAATTGTTGCGGGACTGCTGCTGCAAGCCGGGTTAAGTTTGACGGCGCTAAAGTTGGTCGCGATTCTGTTCTTTTTGACCGTCACCAGCCCGAGTTCGTGTCACGCGTTGGCACGCTCTGCGATGACGCATGGGTTGAAACCGGTGCTCGATGGAAAGCCACTGCTTGATGAAAAATCGCGTCGTGAGGAGCCGAACCAATCATGAGCAGTTTGATCGATTTTCCTATCCTTGCCCTGCTCGCGATTACCGCGGTCACGATCGCGCGAATGCGAGATTTATGGGCCGCGATCATGTTCACAGGAATCTATAGTTTTTTGAGTGCGAGTTGGATGTTGATCCTCGACGCACCCGATGTAGCGTTTACCGAGGCGGCGGTCGGTGCAGGCATTGCCACCGTGTTGATGCTGAGTACGTTGGCGCTAACGGGCAAAAAAGATCGTCAACTCGCGCACGCCCCGATCATGCCTTTTTTTCTGGTGCTGATCACCGGGTGTGTGCTCGTTTACGGCACCTTGGATATGCCGCACTTCGGTGACCCCAAGGCCCCGATCCAATTGCATCCGAATCCCTCCTTTGTAGAAAAGTCCCAGCATGATATGCACGGGTTGCCCAATGTCGTGACCGCGGTATTGGCCAGCTATCGTGGTTACGACACGCTCGGCGAAACGACCGTGGTGTTGACGGCAGGAATCGCGGTGCTGATTATTCTTCGCAAAGAGAATGACGCCCCCGAACAAGATGCCTCGGCGGAGACGATGTCGTGAGAACATTTCCTGTCATTCGGGTCGTCACAAAGATCTTGATTCCGTACATCTTGTTGTTTGCATTTTACGTGCAATTTCATGGTGATTTCGGTCCCGGCGGCGGATTCCAAGCCGGCGTGATTTTTGCCTCGGCGTTGATTCTGTACGGATTGGTCTTTGGACTCGAATCAGTCAAACGCGTCGCGCCACCGATGGTCATCGAAAAACTGATGGCACTCGGAGTCGTCGTGTATGGGATGACCGGAGTGTTGACGTTGGCACTCGGAGGCAATTTTCTTGACTATGCGGTGCTCGAGCACCACTTTTATCCTCACCTCTTTCCCTCGGGACAACATCTCGGCATCTTCTTGGTCGAGCTCGGTGTCGGGATCACCGTCACCTCGGTGATGACGATGATTTTCTACTCCTTTGCTGGCAGGAAAAGAATCGTATGAGCGTCGAACAAGTCGTCGGACTGTACAACTACTGGATCGTGATCTTCTTGATGATGACGGGGTTTTACATCGTTATCGCACGCCAGAACATGATTAAATCTGTGATCGGATTGAACATCTTTCAAACCTCCGTCTTCCTGCTTTACATCACGATGGGCAAGGTGAACGGCGGCACCGCACCGATCATACCGCCTCGTGTTGCGAATGGGCATGCTGCGAACGGGCATGGGAATTCGCCCGAATCGATAACCTCGTCGCTTCACGATGCAGTGGATTCGCCGGGCGAACACGCCCAAGCGGTTGCCGACGAGGTGCTGTCGCCGCTGGGTGAAATCGCTCAGCAAGCCGATTTGTCATCGCAAGTCGAGCCGATCATCTACTCAAACCCAATGCCCAGCGTGCTGATGCTGACCGCAATCGTGGTGGGGATTGCAACGACATCGTTGGCCCTGGCACTGATCGTTCGCATCCGTGAAGAGTACGGCACGATTGAGGAAGACAAAATCTTGGAATTGGATCGGGATTCTTGATGGAAAGTCATCTACCCATCTTGCTGATCGTGTTGCCGTTATTGGCCGCGCCGCTATGCGTTTTGATCGGCAATCGCAAACTTGCCTACATCGTTGCGTTGACAGTTTCGTGGTGCGTGTTCGCAATGGCGGTCGCATTGGTCGGTACGGTCAATGCGGACGGACCGCTGCGTTACAACATTGGCGATTGGGCGCCTCCCTATGGGATCGAATATGTTGTCGACGAACTTAGCGGGTTTGTGATGCTGTTCGTCTCGGCACTCGGTGCGATCGTGCTGACGTACGCACCGCGCAGTATCGATAAAGAGATCCCAGGTTCCAAACACTATCTGTTCTACGCGACCTATTTGCTTTGTCTGACCGGTTTGTTGGGGATGTGTGTCACCGGCGACTTGTTCAACGTGTTTGTGTTCCTGGAAATATCATCATTGTCCACTTACGCGTTGATCAGTCTGGGGCGTTCTCGGCGTGCACCGTTGGCGGCGTTTCAGTATTTGATCCTCGGCAGCGTGGGAGCCACGTTTATTCTGATCGGCATCGGCTTGGTCTATCAGATGACCGGCACGCTCAATATGGCCGACATCGCAACGCGATTGCCGGTGGATCATGGTCCGCGAACCGTCTTGGTAGCGTTTGCGTTTTTGACGATTGGTTTGTTTATCAAGATGGCCGTCTTTCCGGTTCATACTTGGTTGCCCAACGCCTACACCTATGCTCCGTCGGTGGTGACATGTTTTATCGCGGCAACGGCGACCAAGGTTTCGGTCTATGCGTTGATTCGAATTGTGTTCAGTATTTTTACACGCGAATTTGCGTTTGAAGTTTTGCCGCTGGATACCGCGTTGATGGTGATGGCGTTGGTGGGCATTTTTGCCGCTTCGACCGCTGCGATCTACCAAGACAACGTGAAGCGTTTGTTGGCATATTCGAGTATTGCTCAAATCGGTTACATGTTGCTCGGAATTAGTATGGCGAACCAAGCGGGGCTGACCGCTGGGATCGTTCACATGTTCAATCACGCTTTGATCAAAGGCGGCCTGTTCATGGTGGTGGGCTGTTTCGCTCTGCGGATTGGCTCGGTCCAGCTTACCGATTGGCGTGGTGCCGGTCGCACGATGCCGTGGACCTCGTTCGCTTGGGCCATCGGCGGGTTGGCGTTGATCGGCGTCCCTTTCACTGCAGGCTTTATCAGCAAATGGTTGTTGTTGACCGCTGCGTTTGATTCTCACCACTGGTCGGTTGCGGTATTGATGTTGCTCAGTTCGCTACTGGCATTGCTTTACGTTTGGCGAGTGGTCGAGACGTTGTATTTCGCCGAACCGTCGGAAAAGGCCAAACAAGCGATCGAGGCGCCGCTGGGAATGTTGATTCCGATGTACACGGTGATCCTTGCAACGTTGGTGTTTGGCGTTTGGACGGTCTACTCGGCTGACTTGGCTGCGGGAGCCGCGTCGCTCTTGTTAGGAGGCATGCAATGATGGCTGCCGAAACATTAATCTGGATCGCGGGAGTGTTACCGCTTGTCGCACTGGGGTTGATTTACGCCTGTGGTCGATGCCCCAATCTTCGCGAAGCCTCGACGATTGTGATTTCAACGCTGCTGTTCGCCGTCACGTGTCGCTTGTCGAGTTTTGTGTTCGCAGGCGAGCGACCTTCGGTCAGTTTGGGCGAGATGCTGCCGGGGTTTCGCATCGCGTTCGAAGTGGAACCGCTGGGGATGGTCTTTGCACTGGTGGCCTCGGGGTTGTGGATCTTGACCACGCTGTATGCGATTGGTTACATGCGAGGCCATCACGAGGAAAACCAAACTCGTTTTTATGCCTGTTTTGCCATCGCCATCTTTGCCGCGATCGCGGCGGCATTCTCAGCGAACTTGTTTACCTTGTTCGTCGCCTACGAATTGATGACCGTGTCGACGTATCCGTTGGTGACGCATCACGGGACTGCCGAAGCTCGTAACGGGGGCCGCGTCTATCTCGGTATTTTGCTTTCCACTTCGATCGCCTTCTTCATGCTGGCCGTCGCCTGGACATGGTATGTGGCGGGAACGCTGGACTTTACCGCTGGCGGTATTCTCCGTTCCGCTCATGCTGATGGCGACATTTCCACGCTCGGACTTGGCATCTTGTTAGCCCTGTTTGCCTTTGGCATTGGCAAGGCCGCACTGATGCCGTTTCATCGCTGGTTACCCGCCGCGATGGTCGCCCCGACGCCGGTCAGTGCGCTGCTGCACGCGGTGGCGGTCGTCAAGGTTGGTGTGTTTTCGGTGCTGAAAGTGGTTGTCTACATCTTTGGCATCGATTTGCTTTCAAGCACCGGTGTCAGTATCTGGTTGGCTTATGCTGCCGGAGCCTCGCTTTTGATCGCGTCGCTTGTGGCGATGACCAAGGACAACCTCAAGGCACGTCTTGCTTATTCAACGATCAGCCAACTCGCCTACATCACGCTGGGTGCCGGATTGGCAACGCAAAGCGGGGTGTTGGGTGGCGGGATGCATATCGTGATGCATGCGGTCGGCAAAATCACGTTGTTCTTTTGTGCCGGCGCGATCTATGTTGCGACGCACAAAAAGAACATTAGTGAAATGCGTGGTCTTGGTCGCCAGATGCCGTTCACCTTTGCTGCGTTTTTTGTTGCCGCGGTTAGCATTATCGGACTGCCGCCGGGCGGTGGTGCGTGGAGTAAATGGTTCCTCGCGATTGGAACCGTCGAAACCCATCTGTACGTTTTGACGGCCGCGCTGATGATCAGCTCGCTGTTGAACATTGCCTACCTGATTCCCATTCCAATCCAAGCGTTTATGTCGCCGCTGGCCGAGGAATCCGATACACCAAGTCCGCAGGCTCACGCAGGCGATCCCCATGCATCCGGCGATCATTCCCACACGCTGACCGGCGGCATTCAAGAGGCGCCACTGATGTGTGTGGTGCCGTTGTGTGTGACCGCCATCTTAAGTGTGGTGCTGTTCTTTTTCGCAGATTGGATTTACGAAGTGCTATTGCCGATCACGGTGGCGAGTTAAACGGATGACCGAAACCAAACCCCCAAGCGATCCGAGTTGGTTTGAAAAGCCACGGAACATCAATTGGATGATAGGTGTACTGCTGCTCGCGTGCATGGCACTCGTGCTGGCCGACTTGTTTTACGAGAATCCGCATCCGCATTTTCCCAAGTGGGAGAACGTGTTTGGGTTTCAAGCTTGGTTTGGATTCATTGCCTTTGTGATCATCGTCTTTTTGGGACGTTTGCTACGCGTGATCGTTCGTCGGCCGGAGGATTATTATGATCGATAACATTCCGCCTGGTTTGATCATGATCCTCGGCGCGTTGCTGTTGCCGTTTCTTGCGCACCGAGCGCAAGCCATCGGCGTGTTGGTGCTGTCGTTGATCAGCATGGTTGTGTTTTGGTTTACCCCTGAAACGACGTTCGGGCAAATCGAACTGTTTGGGATGACGTTGGAAGCGATTCGTATCGACCGGCTGAGTCGGTTGTTTGGAATCGTCTTTCACATCGCTGCCATCGTTTCGGCGATCTATGCGCTGCACGTTCGCGATACTCGGCAACATGTAGCTGGGATTGTCTATGCCGGCGCCGCGATCGGAGCCTGTTGCGCGGGCGATCTGATGACGCTGTTCGTGTATTGGGAATTGACGGCGCTATCGAGTGTTTTTCTGGTGTGGGCCAGCGATAATGAGCAGGCTTATAAAGCCGGAATGCGTTACTTGATCATCCAAGTCGCGTCGGGAGTGCTGTTGCTTTCCGGTGCGATCATGCGATTCGTGGAAACGGGATCGCTCGAGTTCACGTCCTTTGTCACCGAGGGTGAACCGCTAAGTGTGTCGGCGTTTTTGATCCTGTTTGCTTTTGGAATCAAGTGTGCGTTTCCGCTGCTGCACAATTGGTTGCAAGATTCGTATCCACAAGCGACCGTCACCGGCACGGTGTTTCTAAGTGCGTTCACCACCAAATTGGCCGTCTATTCGTTGATCCGCGGCTTTGCTGGGTTTGAGCCGTTGATTTGGATTGGCTGTGCAATGACGTTGTTCCCGATCGTCTTTGCTGTGATCGAAAATGATCTCCGCCGTGTGTTGGCCTACAGTCTAAACAACCAACTTGGATTCATGGTGGTTGGGATAGGAATTGGGACAGAGCTTGCCATCAATGGCACTGTGGCTCACGCGTTCTGCCATATCATTTATAAATCGCTGTTATTTATGTCGATGGGCGCGGTGCTGTTTCGCGTCGGTACTGTGAAGGCGACCGAGCTCGGCGGGCTGCACAAATCAATGCCGCTAACGACAATCTTCTGTATCATCGGTGCCGGAGCGATTTCGGGATTCCCACTGCTCAGCGGGTTTATCAGCAAGTCGATGATCATCAGTGCCGCCGCCGAAGAACATCAATTCTGGGTATGGTTTATCCTGTTGATTGCGTCGGCGGGAGTAATGGAGCACTCGGGAATCAAGATTCCGTTCTTTGCCTTCTTTGCCCACGATTCAGGAAAGCGAGTCAAGGAAGCTCCGGCGAATATGTTGGTCGCGATGGCGATCGCGGCGTTCCTCTGCATCGCACTTGGTGTCGCCTATCCCGTGCTGTACCGCATGCTGCCGCACCCCGAGATCGACTATCACCCGTACACGGTGACGCATGTCGTTACCCAGTTGCAATTGTTGATGTTTGCGGGATTGGCGTTTGTCTTTTTGATGAAGTCAGGGCTGTATCCCGCCGAGCAGCGGTCGACCAATCTCGATACCGATTGGGTGTATCGACGCGCGTTTCCCGCCGTTGTATCGGTAACCCGGTCGGTGGTTCGGGCCATGGATCGGGCGATGCGAGACGACGGATTGGTGATTTTGAAAGGATTCCTTTCCACCGCGAATCGTAATTTTAACGACAAAGGCGTTCTTGGCGGCACGTGGTCGACTAGCACGATGACGTTCTGGGCCACGATCCTGCTGGCAATCTGCTTGGTGCTGTATTACTTGTAACCGTCTAGGCTAGTGCTTCGTCAGGTCGAACATCGTTGCAGTCCACACCAAGTTGCCCGATTTCAGCTTGACCGACGGAGGATGAATCGCGAGTACCTCCAATCCGTCGTGCGATTGTCCGGTCGCGAGCGTGATGGTCGAGTCTTTTGTCCTGAGGATGACTTTAGGAACGTCCAGCTGTGCAAATCCGAGAACTTCGAGCTGCGTCGCCTTGGAAACGCGTGAGTCCCGTTTGACGACAGTGGTGGGTTGGTCGTTGGGGAAATGAAACGGATCGCTTCGCTCTTGATATTTCGGGCGAAAACGGATTTCGGATGCCATCGGTTGGGGGGATTTGGCGGTGGCGTTGGGAGAGCCGATCGCGTCTGATGCACGCAACGAATCGCTCCACTGTTGGATTTGTTCAGGCTCGACCGAGCATCCGCTGATTGTCAGCGCGAAGGCAACGCAGACGGCAGGCTGAAAATGGCGTGAGATCATCGATAGAACCAAGCGATGGGCTACGAAATGCGAATGGGACCGAAAAAATTTAGCTCGCCCGTTCGCTGCAGGTCGCGTTCTTATTCGAATTCAAGCTCGCAAAGGGGCCGGTTATGCCCTTTGTGACGATTTAAAGGGTTTGGATTGCGAACCCCTGTTTTTGATTTGGTTTTCGGACATCAGAATGTCTCGCTCCCTGCTGTAAGCTGCCCTATCCTGGCAAACCTATTCGGATTTCAGATCGTATCGAAACTAGCGGTTGTCAACGCACTGGCCGCGACACTTCGATCTGACGGCTCGCAACCCCTTGGGGGTGGACTGTCGATCGATCTACACTATGAACCATTCCTTGCGGTCAGTGGGACCGATTTATTCCGCCTCCCACGACTGCACCCCATGCTGCAAGACTTTCAACCCACGATCCATCCATGGCTCTGATCATTCTGCGATGTGTTTTCCTGCTCTGTGCCGGAGGCGTGTCTGCAATCATCAACACATCACTTTCGAGCGATACCTCGACATCCGTTCCATGGCTGATATTTGCTGGCATTATGACGCTGGCGACGGTCGTGGTGGTCGGAGATATTTACGCACCACGAAAGCGAATCGACACCATTTCGGCGTTGTACTTTGGTGTGCTGATCGGCGTTTTGCTGACCTATATCTTATGGATCGCGATCGCCCCTCTGATGGATCAATCGTTTAATGGTCGCGGGTTGCAGTTAGTGATTGGGTTGTTGATGTGTTACATCTGCACGAGTGTCCTGCTACAGACCAAAGACGATTTCCGCTTCTTGATCCCGTATGTGGAATTTGTTCGCGAGGTCAAAGGTTTCAAGCCATTGGTGTTGGACACCAGCGTGGTGATCGACGGGCGGATCGCGGATTTGGTCGGCACCGGCGTCTTTGACAACCAATTGATCATGCCGCGATTCGCATTGACGGAATTGCAGGCGATTGCCGACAGCAGCGACAAGCTTCGCCGTACTCGCGGTCGACGTGGCCTCGACGTGCTCAATCGAATGCGTGCGGACGAGAACGTTGATCTGATGATCTTTGATCGCGAGCTGCCGGAACTCGCGGGTCAAACGGTTGATCTGAAACTCGTCTTGTTGGCAAAACATCTCGACGGCAAAGTGGTCACCGGTGACTTCAATCTGAACAAAGTGGCAAAGCTTCACAACGTTCCGGTAATCAACTTGAACGAGATCAGCAATTCGCTTCGTCCGGTCTTTTTGCCCGATGAAACCTTTCGCATCAAAGTCATCAAGGCGGGCGAAGGTCCCGAGCAAGGGATCGGATATCTGGATGATGGCACGATGGTGGTCATCGAGGGAGCTCGACATAAGATCGGCCAAGACTTGGATGTTCGCGTCACCAGCACGCTGCAAACCAATGCGGGCAAAATGATTTTTGCCAAGGTCGAAAGTCGCTAGACGAGGTCGTCTTATGCCCGACCTATGGTATCGTGCCGCACTGTTGACCTCCATTCCCTTGGTCTGGTGTGGCATTTCTCTGGTGCTCAGTTGGTCGAGCGGTTGGTGGGTTTTGTCGCAGCGGTACGCCGCAAAACCGGGCGACGGTTTTGGCGACGATTCGAACCGAGCCTACATGCGGACCGGTCGGATCGGAGCGATCCAGTACCATTCGACACTGAACTTTGTCGCCGATACACGCGGGCTTCGGATCTCGGTGTTTTTGCCATTCCGGCTGGGGCATCCGCCACTGTTTGTCCCGTGGAGCGAATTTGACAAGGTCCGCTTGGACGACAAGTTATTTTCGCAGCGAATCAAAATGTCGATCGGCCGTCCCGCGATCACGCGTGTGGTCTTCCCCGGTTGGGTCAAGTTTCACATGCCGATCGAACATCGCCCGAGTGCCTAGAACCACTCGTAATCTTAATCACACTCCTAATCTTAATCTCGTCCGAGCAAGCTCCCTCGGGACGATTGGCAAACAAAGAAGATTCGGATTTAACAGTACGATCAAGAATAAGAAGCGGTCGCAGGCAAAGCATGGGGCTGCCACGATGAACTTTGCCAAAGAATCCTCGAAATCCGATTGACTTGGAATTGACCAAACTGGTAATTCAACTGTCATGTGGACCCTTTTTCCGAAACGACACACGATTGCGGCTTGTTTGTTGACCCTGATGGGCGGCAATCAATTTGCTAGCAGCGATGAACCCTTGGGCCCGATGGCGACGCCATCGCCGGTGCTGCGGATCGTCAATGCGCGGACCAATTTCCAAACCGAAGGCGTCCCGGCGGTTAATCCGGCCGAGCCCGCCGTTGAGGGAAAGTGGGCAGATCCGCAGAGGCCAGTCGAGCTGGGTTCCGCCGAGATCGATCATGCCAAAATCAGCTCCCATGCAAATACGAACACTGAAGCAAACAATCCGGGGTCTTCCGTTGCTACCGAATCGCAGCCTTGCGTGCTGTTGAACAACGGCAACGTGTTATGGGGTACTGTGACCCAGCTCGGGCAATGGATCATGGTCAGCCGCGACGGTGTCTCTGAAGTTCAGCTGTCCCGCAAAGACGTGGCTTGTTGGGGGAATTCGATTCGTGATTTGTATCAATATCGGATCGATCGACGCGGTGTGGGATCACTTGCATCACGACTAGAAGATGCCCGATGGTGCTTGCGTTACGACTTGTACGATTTAGCGGCCAAGGAACTTGTCGATATTTACTCGATCGCGCCGGACCATCCCGAAGCCAAGCGGATTGAACAGCGGTTGCGGAGCACCGCCTTGGCGGCAGACGTGGAAAAAGTCGAGCCAAGCGAACCGGTTGTCGACGATACCCCGAGCGACCCTGCCAAAGCATGGATTCCCGGGGCGCTGGAGTCGTCCGATCGCGTACGAGATTTTGCACGCTTTGTGCAACCGTTGATGATCAACCGCTGTGCCCAGTGTCATTCTCATGATACGAAGCGAAAATGGCAACTGATGACACCGTCGATCGGATCACGGCCGTCGGCACGAATGACGCACGATAATTTGAAAGCGGCGTTTCAGTTTCTAGATATGCAATCACCGTTGACCAGTGAGATGTTGGTCAAGGCACAAACGCCGCATGGTGACGAGCCACGTGGAGTGGACCCTCGACGTCAAACGACCGCAGCCACCATCCAAAAATGGGTCGAATCGGTGCACGCCAACGTGTCACCGGCGAAAACAGTGCCGACTCATGTGCCACCACTGGGACAGTTCTTCGCACCCGATGAGGCGATTCCCATGCCGGCGATCGCAGAGCCGTCCGAACCCGAAGCTCCGGTAAGTAAGCCAGTCACTTCGGCACGCCCTGCTCGCTTGCCCGATATCGGCAACCCGTTTGATCCCGAGTTGTTCAATCGCCGATTCGCCACCGGCGAGTAGAGCCATTATCGACACGACGCGAGCTCAATGACAATCGCAGGACATCACGACAAGTCTCTTGCTTAGCGAAAGCGGATGAGGGCGTACTTGCGTTTGCCACGCCGCAGCACGGTAACCGTTTCGCTGGCAAGGTCCTCTTCGCTGAGTCGATGGTTCATATCCCCGACGCGGCGATTGTTTAAATAGATGCTGCCTTCTTTGATCGCACGTCGAGCGTCACTGCTGCTGGTCGTCAATCCCGACGCCTGCAGTGCTTCGACGATCCACCAACCTTCGCCACCTAAAACACTTCGCTCGGCTTCGGTGCTGGGGACGTCGGCAAAGATTTGGCTGAGCTGGGCATCGGACGCCTTTTCGATTTCGCCGCCAAACAAAATCTTCGTTGCACGCTCGGCGGACTCGAGTCCTTGTTCGCCGTGAACCAGTTCGGTCATCCAGGTGGCGAGTCGTTTTTGTGCGACACGCTTGCCCGCGTCGGCTTCGGTTTGCGCCGCGAGCTCGTCGTACTCTTCCCGGTCGATCTCGGTCAAGTAAGCGATACACCGCATCACGTCGGCGTCTTCGACATTGACCCAGTACTGAAAGAATTCGTAGGGGCTGGTGCGCTCAGGATCCAACCAAATCGCTCCCTTTTCGGTCTTGCCCATCTTGCGACCATCGCTGGTCGTCAGTAGCGGTGCGGTCAAGCCAAACAGTTGCTGTCCGAGCATGCGGCGACCCAAGTCGATGCCAGCGGTAATATTGCCCCACTGGTCGCTGCCGCCCGCTTGGATCTTGCAGCCGTGTTCGCGACTGAGCTGGACGAAGTCATAGGCTTGCAACAGCATGTAGCTGAACTCGGTGTAGCTCAGGCCGGCTTCGCTTTCGAGTCGCGAGCGGACCGATTCTTTGCCCATCATCGCACCGACAGGAAAATTCTTGCCGACGTCTCGCAGGAATTCGAGGTACGAGTAGGACTTCATCCATTCGAAGTTATTCAGCAGCAGTGCACCTTGATCGCCATTGAAATCAAGGAACTGTTTCATCTGTTCCGCCACACCGTCGACGTTGGCTTGCAGTTGTTCGGCGGTCAACAAGTTGCGTTCTTCACTCTTGCCGCTGGGGTCGCCAATCATCCCGGTCGCCCCGCCCACCAATGCGATCGGTCGATGTCCGGCGCGTTGGAATCGACGCAGCATCATCACCTGCATCAGGTGTCCGACGTGCAAGCTCGACGCGGTGGGATCAAAACCGATGTAGATCGTTTGCGGGCCGGATTGCAGTAGTTTTCCCAGTTCGACTTCATCGGTCGTTTGATGGATCAGGCCACGCCAGCGAAGTTCTTCGATTAAGTTCGTTGCAGTCATAATGAGTTCGAGCGAGTAAGGTGTTTCAGCGGGCCAAAATAGCTTCGGCAATCCGGAGATCTTCGGGATGAGTGATTTTGATGTTGTCGGCCGATCCGTGTACCAGCGCCACCGGATGTCCGATCCGCTCGACCAATTGAGCGTCGTCGGTCGCGGGGCGTCCGCGATGTCGATCGTAGGCGCGGCGAAGCACGTCGATGCGAAAGACTTGAGGCGTCAGGGCGCTATAAAGTTCACTGCGATCGACGGTCAGCGATGCGTTGCCGTCGCTGAGAGCACGTTTCAAGGTGGCTGTGATGGGGGCGGCCAGGATCGCGGCTCCGGTCTCGGCGGCTTTGGCAAACACGGCAGCTAGATCGGCATCGCGGACCAGTGGGCGAGCCGCATCGTGGATCGCGATCAATTCGATCGATTTGTCATCGGCGACGGCATCCAAGCCTGCGCGAACGCTGTCGCTACGCTGGTCACCACCTCGCACCAATTCGATTCGCAGTTCGTTGACAAGCTCGGCGAACGGGCCGCGAAAATCGGCTTCGTCCTGTTCCGAGATCGCCATCACAATGCGGCCCACTTCGGGGCGAGCCGCTAATCGCGATGCGGCATGAAACCAAATCGGTTTGCCGCGCAGCATCGCGAAAAGTTTATTGCGATCGCTACCAAACCGCTGACCGCTGCCGGCCGCAGGCAACACGGCGGCAATGCAGCCGGTCGTCAATTTAGTTTGGTCAGGATCGTTCATGCGATTAGCGTCGTGCGGCTTCGTGCTTCAGCGGCAACCAAGCCGAGTTCTGCGAGTTGCTTTCGACACATTGTTGAATGAAGTACATGCCTTCGACGCCATCGAAAACGTTTGGATACACCGTGTCGCGTTTTTCGACGGGGCCGCCTTCGGAACGCTTTGCAATCGCATCGAACACCGCAACGTAGATGTTGGCGAATGCTTCAAAGAACGCTTCGGGATGTCCCGCAGGCAAGCGGCACGCCGCAGCGCCGGCTGCGTTGGTGTGCGATCCGCCTGGGTCACGTGTATAGATTTGATGTGGGCTGCCGTTGCGGCGAACGATCATTTCGTTGGGATTTTCTTGACGCCATCGCAGCGAGCCTTTGGTGCCATCGATTTCGATTTCAAAATCGTTTTCGCGGCCGTGGCTGATTTGCGATGCCGTGACCGTTCCGAGTCCGCCGTTTTCGTAGCGAATCACTGCGGTGCCGTAGTCGTCCAGTCGTCGGCCTTCGACAAACGATTTTAGCGAACAGCTGACCGAATCGGGCAACAGCCCGGTCATGTAGCGACCGAGGTTGTAGGCGTGCGTTGCGATGTCACCAAAGGCACCCGCCGCACCACTTTTGCTGGGGTCGGTTCGCCAAGCGGCTTGTTTTTGGTCTTCGGCTTCCAGCGAAGTACGGAGCCAGCCTTGGATGTATTGTGAACGGATCGCGTTGATCTCGCCCAATTCACCACCCAAGATCATCTCGCGAGCTTGGCGGATCATCGGATAGCCGGTGTAGTTGTGGGTGACGGCAAACACCACGTCGCTGTTCTTGACCGTTTCCAGCAGCGTTTCGGCCTGAGCGAGGTCAAACGTCATCGGCTTGTCGCAAACGACATTAAATCCGGCTTCGACCGCCGCTTTGGCGATATCAAAGTGGGTGTGGTTGGGGGTGGTGACGCTGACGAAATCGATGCGTTCGTCCTCGGGCAGCTTCAATTCGGCCTCGAACATCTCGGAATAGCTACCATAGGCACGCGCCGGATCGATATCGTAATCGGGGGCGGATGCTTTGCTGCGTTCAGGGTTGCTCGAAAGGGCGCCGGCGGTCACCACGGCGCGATTGTCCAAGCAGGCGGCAATCGAGTGAACGCGTCCGATAAATGACCCCTGGCCGCCCCCGACAAGCCCCATGCGAAGTTTGCGATTCAGTGGAGAATTAATGCCCATGGTTGTTTGTCCTTAGAATTAGCGGGGTGGGGAAGCATTTTCAGTTGATCGTGCTGACGCCCGATACTGTAAACTAGACGCGGGTCAGAAGAAGTCGGGCCAGAAGAATCTGTTCCGAATCTCGCTAAGAAGGCAATCGTAAAGTCGATCGCCAGCGCGTACAATTCCCTGGAAGTCACCAAATCTCGTCCAATGCCACCTCGCTGGAGCAAAAACACAATGTCCGATCACAACGCGAGCATTGACTTTTCTGAATCAAACTCGATCGACACACCGATGCCGGTTCTTGCCACCCCGGCGGGGCATTGCTGTGCTGGCAAAGGCTATTTGGGCATGCTTTTGTTGGCGGTTTCGCTCGTCGGAGTCTCTGCGGTCGCCTATTTTGTGGGGAAATCGTCATCCGAAACCCACATGACGTTTCCGAAAATTGACGCCACATCGTCGGTGTACAGCGAAAAGTTTTCGATGGCGACCGGGCCGATCAGCGAAGATGCCGAAGGGCTATTTGTGTTGGACCACAATTCGGGGTTGCTGCAGTGCACTGTGATTTACCCACGAGTTGGCCGATTTATGGCCAGTTTTAGCGTCAATGTCGCCGATGCCCTTTCCAGCGGCGGCAAAGGGGGCTCGTACATGATGGTCACTGGGATGGCCGATTTTCCGCGTGCCAGCAACCGACCTGCGGCTCCTTCGGTCGTGTATGTGTTGGACACCGCGACCGGCAACTATGCCTGTTACGGAATCCCCTTCAATCGTCAATTGGTCAATTCGAACCAACCGCAAATGGCTCCAATGGTGCTGATTGCAACCGGGTCGGCTAACCCACTCGTCGATCGAGATGCCCTGCGTTAAAAAAGGCCTGTAAACCCCTTTCTAAAATCAGTCCCGCGCCGACGCGTTAGGACCTTTATCGGACGAAAACGGATCGCACACGGCAAGGGCCATGGGATCCGTTTTTGATTTTCAGCAGAGAAACGTTACCTTGATCAAACGGAATGAATGTGAGCCACGGACTTAATCCGGCTCAGGCTGCCGCAGTTGAAACGTTGTCTGGGCCCATGCTGGTGCTGGCAGGTGCTGGAACTGGCAAAACGCGAGTGGTGACATTCCGGATCGCCAATTTGATTCGCAATGGGACGCCGCCGGATCGCATTCTTGCGATGACGTTTACCAACAAAGCTGCGGGCGAAATGCAGGAGCGGATCGGCGAGCTGATCGGTTCAAAGAAAAAACGCAAACCTCGCAAAGGCGAACCGCAAGAGCCCAAACCGACGATCAGCACGTTCCACTCGCTGTGTGTGCGGATTCTGCGGCGCCACGCTCGAGCGCTCGGTTATCCCGACAAATTTTCGATCTACGACCGCAGCGATCAAGAGTCGATTGCGCGGAACATCCTGCGTGAATTGCGTTTATCCGGCACCGCGCTGAAGCCGGGCGACATGTTGTCAATCATCGGCGGCTGGAAAAACCAGTCGATTCATCCCGACGAGGCGATGTCGATCGCGTCGACCGACAAAGAGCATTTTGCGGCGTCGGGTTATCGCCGTTACCAAAATGCATTGCGGGCTCGGGGAGCGATGGATTTTGACGATCTGTTGCTGCAAACCGAAACGCTGTTTCTCGAGCACGATGCGATTCGTGAAGAGGAAGCTTCGAAGTTCGATCACGTGTTGGTCGACGAATACCAAGACACCAACGGCAGCCAGTAC
>NZ_JBFHFD010000037.1:0-28087 GCF_041583735.1 Novipirellula sp. | reverse complement strand
GCGGTTGGTCAGCGTTAATTCGGTCGTATCACTTCCTTCGCCGTCGACCACGGTGACGTTGAGACTGCTCGGCAATTGGGCCGCAAACCGATCGTCACCACCACCTAGCCGAACCACAATCTGGCCCGAGGTGACCGCAGTAGGCGACAAGGGGTCGGTCGGACTGCCAGGATGATTCGCGATCGGAATGATTTGGTTGACTTCGTCACGAAGTTGAAGATAACCATCCGTAGTCACCTGCAATTGCACCGTGTCAGCGGCGGAGGTCCCCGTGATCAACAATTCCCCCAGATTGCTCAGTTCGGCGGTAGCGTTCAGCACCAACCGGGGCTCGAGAGGACGCAGCGTCGGCCGATAACCCCGCTGGTACCGGATTGGCAGCGGAGTCGTCGTTGCAGCGAAAAATGTCCGATTGCCGCGAGATCGCAACTGCAGTGTCCAATCACGCAAACGATCGATCGCGTGCCGAGCAGCAGCGGAAATAGTGCGATCGGATTTCATGGGGATCAACGAGACGTGCGAAAGAAGCGGTCTTATTAGAAAACGGCAATGGATAACATCATAGTTGCTGTGTCATTTTATCCGAATCAAAACGGGGGCTGGAAACAAAACCGAGCCAGAATCCAACCCCGTCCGGGATTCGGTGGCGTTACGTTTGTAACGCCGGAGGTCATCGGCAATCTGTAGCGGTATTCGCGATACTGAGGCTTGTCGCGGTTTTGCTGCGGTTTCGGAATGTCGCGGATCGATCAAGGATAAGACGCCGTTCTTGACCCCGTCGTTCCTCAAGGCAAGCTGCGATTGATGGCAAACCATCTAAAAATACAGAGAAACCGTAAAACGGACGCGTTTCGCCGACGCACTTCACTCGTTCGTTTGCTGGCAATCGGGATCGCCACGCTCACATCGACCCACAACACGTTCGCGAAACACCCGGTCTCGACAATCGAGCCCGCTGCGAGCGAATCCGCTGCCAAGTCAAACGCATTCCAACAGTCCTCATCACCGCCGATCCAAATGGCGACGGAATTCGACGTCGCGATGGGACGTCCGCCTGCGTTTCAGCCGCAGCCATCGTTCAATCCGTCGGTTTGGGATGATCCGATCTCGACCATCGATCAGGCGGCCGTTGGGGGAGAGGAAACTTTCGCGTCCGAAACTGCCATCGTGAATTTTGTCAGCCCCGATTCGGATCCATTATTTTTGGGGGATCCAGCCCAGCATGACACCGACACGCTACTCGGTAGCGGATCGTCGCGACAGCAAGCCAGCAGCGACGCCGCGTCACGTGATGCGGCTCTGGACCGCGAATTGAATGCGTTGATGAAGCCGATCGAACAGATCGCGGTGGGGCTCGGTGAGCGTGGGAAAAAGGTGCCCGAAAACGTGGCAACTGAGCTGGGCGAGTCAACTTCATTTGTCGTACTCGCGACCGGGGCAACCCTGCCCAAGCCGGATCGCTACACCGTCGGCTTTTGCCACAAACCGCTCTATTTCGAGCAAGCGAATTTAGAGCGGTGTGGAAATCACTATGGGGTATTCCAGAACGCCGTCTCGGGGTTGGGATTTCTGTGTGACGTTAGAATGTTGCCGTACCATAGTGTCGCCACACCGGCCTGCCACTGCGTCAGTTCGCCCGGGGATTGTTTGAGCTGTGAAATGATGCCGAAACAGGTAAATCCCTTCCCGATCGAGCCCAAAGCGGCGATGTTGGAAGCTGCGGCCATTGCCGGATTTATCCTGCTGTTGCAATAACTCGCCCTCGGCTCGCCCCTAATATTTTTTCGGTGATTGGATTACACTGTCGTCAAATCCCCACCGCAAGATTTCTCATGCCGACCAGCGCAACTCAGCCTCCGATCGACCGTTTGCCAACCGACCGTCGCTTCCAACAGGGCGGATGGCTGTTTCTGGGCTCGTTACTCGTGTTTTTCCTGTCCAGCATCCTGCTGTACGGGTTCTACGCCTACTCACGCCGCGGCGATGCGCTCTCGGCGTTGCCGATTCCGATGACGTTCTTGGTGAGCACCGTGTGTTTGCTGGGGATCAGCTTATTGGTGCACTTTGCCACGCGAATGATTCGCCGCGAGCGACGCGTTACGACCGCCGCTTTGATGGGGATCAGTGCGGTGTTGGCGATTGTGTTTACCGGCTTTCAGATTCTTTCGATGTACACCATGCTGTCAGGGCCTGCTGTCCAGCAGGGCAATGGCAAAGGGTTGGTTGGAATGGTCATCGTGTTGGCGTTCCTGCACGCATTGCATGTTGCCGGAGGGATCATCTCGTTAGGATTGGTCTCGGTGCGTTTGCTACAGGGCCGCTATGATCACGAGCGGCATTGGCCCGTCGACTTTGCCGCTCAATACTGGCATTTTCTCGACATTGTTTGGTTGTGCATGCTGCTCGTTTTCTGGACCACGACGGGCGGATTTGCCTGGTCCTCCTAACGACGCCGTCGCTCGCCCCCCAAAACGTTCTTTTCCAATCCATCAGAGGCAGTTGTCCATGACCAACGTAATCAACATTAGCCCCAGCCAAACGCGTCTCGGTTGGATTGGCACCGGTGTGATGGGCGCCAGCATGTGTGGTCATTTGATCGAAAAAGGGTTTGCGATGACCGTTTACAATCGCAGCCAATCCAAGGCCCAACCCTTGATCGATCGTGGCGCCACATGGGCCGATTCGCCTCGTGCCGTCGCCGAGCAATCGGATGTGATTTTCACCATCGTCGGTTTTCCGCATGACGTACGGCAAGTCTATTTGTGTAAGAACGACGGAGTGTTGGCAGGATGCAAACCGGGCAACATTGTCGTCGACATGACCACCAGTGAACCATCGCTGGCGGTCGAGCTTCATCACGCCGCAAAACAGCAACAAGTGCATTCGCTCGACGCTCCGGTTTCTGGCGGTGATCTCGGCGCACGCAACGCGGCATTGTCGATCATGATCGGGGGTGACGAAGACGTCGTCGCCGCCATGCAGCCCTGTTTTCAGGCGATGGGCAAAACGATCGTGCACCAAGGGGCGGCCGGCGCAGGCCAACACACCAAAATGGTCAACCAAACCTTGATCGCCACCGGCATGATCGGTGTTTGCGAAGCATTGATCTATGCCCACCGCGCCGGATTGGACCTAGAAACGGTCATGAAATCGGTCAGTTCCGGTGCCGCCGGAAGCTGGTCACTAAGCAACCTCGCTCCGCGGATCATCGAGAACAACTTTGATCCCGGCTTTTTTGTCGAACATTTCATCAAAGACATGGGCATCGTGCTCAGCGAAAGTCGACGCATGGGGCTTTCGATGCCAGGACTCGCGTTAGGCGAACAGCTCTATCAATCGGTGAAAGCCAAAGGCTACGGCCGCTGTGGCACCCACGCGCTCACGCTCGCGTTGGCTGACATGTCCGGTATCGATTGGAAAGACCGTTAAGGACCGCTGGAATCATTACCTGTGAACCCATCACGGGTGGTCCCCGCGGTGCGCAAAGCCGCTCGGCGTTGACTCCCCTCCACTTGGTTTCACATTCTGGTAATCTATAGACCGAACCCAAACGGTCCTATTGGTCCCCCGCTGTGTTCTCGCCCGCCATCTGATTGGCGTCCCCCCTCGCTCGTCTGTTCTGTTTGCTACAATGCGGTTATGAATTCCACGCAGCAAGCTCTCGCACGTCTTACCCAGCTATTGCCGCCCAACCGGGTGCGTCAAGACGCTGCCTTTAATGCCGCGTTTGAATCGGATGGTTTGACTGCGTTTCATCAAAAACCGCTCGCCGTTGTGATCCCCGAATCGAGCGACGAGGTCATTAAAGCCGTTCGCTGGTGTCACGACGAAGCGATCCCGTTTGTTGCCCGTGGCAGTGGAACGAGTCTGTCGGGTGGATCGCTGCCTGTGGCCAATGGCATCGTGATCGCGCTGAACCGTTTGAACAAAATTCTTGATCTCGATCCGGTCAATCGTACCGCCGTGGTTGAGCCCGGGGTGGTCAACATCAAAGTCACCGAGGCCGCTTCGAAACATGGACTCTATTTTGCCCCCGATCCCTCGAGCCAAACGGTTTGTACGATCGGTGGCAACGTCGCATTCAACTCCGGCGGAGCCCATTGTTTGAAATATGGCATGACGTCCAATCATGTTGTCGGAATGAAGGCGGTGCTCGGCAATGGCGAATGTGTCGAATTCGGTTCGGCCAGCACGGATGCGATTGGTGCCGATTTTCCTGGCTTGTTTACCGGCAGCGAAGGGTTGTTTGGCATCGCGACCGAGATCATATTGCGGCTGTTGCCAAAGCCCGAGCAATTTCACACCGTGCTAGTCGGTTACCAATCCTTACAAGCCGCAGGGGATGCGGTTTCCGCCGTCATCGAATCGGGTTTGTTGCCCGGGGCGATGGAGATCATGGATGCATTGTCGATCGAAGCCGCCGAGGCCGCGGTCAAATGCGGCTATCCCAAAGGCTGTGCGGCGGTCCTGATCGTCGAACTCGAAGGTCCGCGGGAACGCGTCCAGTACGAGACACGGCAATTAAGCGAAGTGATTGCGCGGACGGATCCGTTTGCAGAACACGTGGCGACGACATTGGCTGAACGGCTAGCGATCTGGAAAGGCCGCAAGTGCGTGTTTTCTGCTGTGGGGCATATCAGTCCCGACTTTCTAGTCCAAGACGGCGTGGTTCCACGCAATCGACTTGGCGAAGCACTCGTGCGTATCCAACAGATCTCGCGTGATGTCGGGATTCGCGTCGCCAATGTGTTCCATGCGGGGGACGGCAATCTGCACCCGATGATCCTGTACGATGGAAATGTCGAAGGCGAGTTCGATCGAGCGGAAGAGGTCTGCAGCCGGATCATCAAAGTTTGTATCGAGATGGGCGGTTCGATCACCGGCGAACATGGGGTCGGAATGGAAAAACGAGAATTCCTGCCCGACATGTTTGATCCGGCCACCGTCGATTTGTTTCATCGGATTCGTCGTGCATTCGATCCACTGCAGATCGCCAACCGAGGAAAAATGTTTCCTGGTGCGGACGCACCGTCGCTGTCGATGTCGGGACTGCATCCGCTAGAAAAGCAAGGAGTGATTTCGCGTGAATAAGCATGACGCCTTGCAGCCCACCACGATCGACGAAGTTCGCGATGCGGTACTCGCGTCTGAGCATGCCGTGATCGTCGGCAATCAAACCAAACCACCACTCGGTTTGTCGACCCCGCCGTATGACACGATCAGCGTGCGCGGCTTGTCGGGTGTGGTCCAGTATGAACCGTCCGAGTTCACCTTTACCGCCTATGCGGGAACCAAAATTGCCGACGTCCAAGCGGTACTGAACGAACGGGGCCAGTACTTGCCATTCGACCCGATGTTGGTCCGTGCCGGAGCGACGCTGGGTGGGACGATCGCGTCAGGTTTATCAGGCCCGGGACGGTTTCGCTACGGATCGATTCGCGACTTTTTTCTCGGTTCCAAATTGATTTTGGGGGATGGCACCCTCGTCAATGTTGGCGGAAAAGTGGTCAAAAATGCAGCGGGATTTGATATCCCCAAATTTTTGGTGGGCAGTTGTGGCGAATTCGGCGTGATGACCGAAGTGACGTTCAAGGTGTTTCCCAAACCAGTCGATTCGGCCACGCTTTGTTGTCAGTGCGATTCCGCACAGGCTGCGTCTAAATCGATGGCGATGGCGGCCGTCAGCCGCTGGGAACTCGACGCGATCGATTATCATGTCGCCTCATCGACGCTGTACTTTCGCCAGCGTGGCCCACGCGATGCCAACCGCGAAATCGCTGCCGAGATTCAAACTCATTTCCCAACACTTCAACACATCGATGAGGACTCGGCAAACGCGTTTTGGAGTTCGATCGGCGAGCTGGATTGGAATTCCAGTGCCTCGCACGTCGTGAAAATCCCGACCACGACTGGCCAATTCGCTGCTTTGTGTGATGCCATCGCCGCGGCGATCCCCGTTTCGCTGCACGTCAGCGGTTGCGGATCGGTGGTGTGGGCAGCGGTGGAACAAGCGGATTCGCTGCAAATGCTCGAATCGGTGCTGGTCCAACAGAACCACCGCGGGTTGTGTGTTCGCGGCAATTCCGATGCTGTCTTTCTGAACCGACAATCCCCTTCGAATATCGAGGTGGCGGTCCAGCAGTCATTTGATCCCGGCGGGCGTTTTAAACGTCGTTTTCCATCGCAATCGCGTCATTCTTTTTCCTCTTAACGATCCTCTTGCGGGCGTCGCCACGGGTCTCTCTCTGGCGATCCACGCTCCCTATCTAAAACAAACGCATGCAACACAAAATCCCGATCTCGAAACTCGGTCCGCTTGGCGACGAGATGGCCTCGGCGGTGAGCACGTGTGTGCATTGCGGTTTTTGCTTGGCGGCCTGCCCCACCTATGATCAATTGGGGCAAGAGCCCGATTCGCCGCGGGGCCGGATCGTGTTGATGAAAGATGTGCTCGAAGGCAATTTGTCGGTCGATGATGCGTCGCTTCATATCGACCGTTGTCTCGGCTGTTTGGCATGTGAACCCGCATGTCCATCGGGGGTTCCCTATCGCGATCTGATCAGCCCCTATCGGGCGACGATGGAACCGGTGCGAAAGCGAACGCTGATCGACCGGGTGACGCGAGCGATGACAAGTTCGACGCTGCCGTATCCAAGCCGGTTTCGGCTGGCAGCGAAACTCGGACGTTTTGCTCGTCCGCTTGCACCATGGCTACCACGCTCGATCGGCGCGATGTTGAACCTGCTACCTGATCGATTGCCGCAGCGACAATCTTGGCTGGCGGTCAATCCCGCAATCGGGACTCGCCGAGGACGCGTCGCGCTTTTGTCAGGCTGTGCTCAATCGGTACTCGCTCCGGATATCAATACCGCGACCATCGACGTGCTGACACGCAACGGTATCGAAGTTCTCGTGCCGCCTAATCAAGCGTGCTGTGGTGCCCTTAGCTGGCACGTGGGGAATTGGAATCAGGCCAAGCTGTTCGCGATCGCCAATTTGAAAGCGTTCCCAGAGGATGTCGATGCGATCATCACCAACGCAGCGGGGTGTGGTTCGGGGATGCACGAATACGGAATGATTTTAAAAGGGACGAAGTACGAGTCCGCTGCAACCGCGTTTGTCGAGAAGGTCAAAGACGTTTCGGTTGTGCTGGCGGAATTGGGCGAATTGGCAGCAATCCCGCAGCGAGGCGAATCACTTCGGATCGCCTACCACGATGCCTGTCACCTCGCCAATGCGCAATCGGTACGATCCGAACCACGGCACCTGTTGACGCAAATTCCCTCAGTGGAATTGCTCGAGATCCCTGAATCTCATTTGTGTTGCGGGTCGGCGGGAACGTACAACGTCGATCAACCCGAAATCGCCAAATCACTCGGTGACGACAAGGTGAGGCACCTGCTGAGCACCGAACCTGATCTCGTTGCCACAGGCAACATCGGCTGCATGACTCAGTTGCAAACGCATCTGGCCGCGGCGGGGTCGAGCGTCAAAGTCCGCCACACCGTGCAAATTCTGCGAGACGCCTACATCGGCAAGTTGTAATAAGGTGCATCCCCGCCGCTGACGCGTCACGGCGAATTGCATCAACAAAATTCTTGGCGAGTGTCGCTACCGAATTCACCCTCCCGAGTTCACCTTCCTAGCGCAACCGGGAGCGTCGGAAAACGAGCCTTCAGCGAGTATTGCGGGGAGGGCTTCGTGGCAGCTAAAACCGAACGCACGCCCCTAACATCCAGAGCCTTCGGGACCCGACCGCCTACGCACAGGCGGCTCCTAGAAGCGACGTGGGTTGCAGCGAGCAGGCTGCACGCGTTTTCATGAAAACTTCATCCCAGTGACACCGAGTTGCTAACGTAACGGTGCGACAAACGTGGCCTGTTCCTGGCCGCTTCGTTTTCGGTGCACTCGCTCTGAGTCATCACGGTCGGTTCGTCTTGACGCAGCGGCACGTGATGAAGCAAACGACCTCGGTTCCTGAAACCTTTTCCGAACCTGCACGTTCGATCCGCGATTGGGCCGAATCGAGCCCCCGGTTTCAATTGGTGGTTGCTGGATGTGCCGCCTTCAGCGTCTATTTTTGCATGTATGCGTTCCGCAAACCGTTTACTGCGGGGACCTTTGATGACCAATCGGTGTTTGGCGTCGGACTGAAGACAACGCTGGTGGTGTCGCAGCTGCTCGGATACATGGTGTCGAAGTTTATCGGCATCAAAGTCGTCTCGGAGATGCGGAGCGAGTATCGCACGTTCACGATCATCGGGCTGATCGCGTTCGCCGAGCTGGCGCTCGTTGGATTCGCCTACCTGCCCGTTTCGCTCAAGCCAGTGATGCTGTTTTTCAACGGATTGCCACTGGGGATGGTGTTCGGTTTGGTGCTGGGCTATTTGGAAGGACGCAAACAAACCGAAGCGTTATCCGCGGCGTTGTGCGCCAGTTTTATTATCGCCTCGGGCGTGGTCAAATCCGTCGGCCGCTGGCTCATCCAGGATTTTGGGATCAGCGAATTCCAAATGCCGATGATAGTGGGTTTGTTGTTCTTTCCGCCGCTTTTGATTGCCGTGTGGGCGCTCCAGAAAACGCCGCCGCCAACGGAGGAGGATCGTCGGCTAAGACGTGAACGCAACTCGATGAATCGAGGCGACCGACATAATTTTCTCATCAAATATTGGCCGGGACTTGCCTGCTTGGTTTTTGTCTATGTCGCGTTGACGATTGTTCGCACGATTCGCGATGACTTCGCCGTCGAGATTTGGCGTGACATGGGTGTCAACGAGACGCCGTCGGTTTTTGCCACTTCCGAGATTGCAGTCGCGTTGTGTGTCACCGCGCTGAACGCACTGGCGATCTGTTTCCGCAACAACTTGATGGCAATTCGTTTGACGCTTGCCGGAATGGGGATCGCGTTTGCGTTGGTCGTCGCCTCGGTTTTCGGTCAAGGCGGCGGCATCTTATCACCTTTTGTTTTTATGGTTGCGTGTGGGGTTGGGTTGTATGTTCCCTACGTCGCCTTTCACACCACCGTGTTTGAGCGCTTGATTGCCGCATCGAAGATGCCTAGCAACTTGGGTTTTTTAATGTACTTTGCCGATGCGATGGGATACCTCGGGTATGCGGTCGTGATGATCTTGCAAACGACATTGCAGGAATCGATGCAACGACCGGGCGCGGCATTGTCCTTATTTACGATGACGTTGGTGGTGATCGCCGGCGTATCGATGATCGCCTTGGCGATCGCGTACCAATACTTCCGCCGCGTGTTGACCGATCCCGAATCGGTTTCGTCCACGCAGACTCACTGAAAGAGATTATGACAAAACATTTTGATGTCGCCGTCATCGGTGCTGGAATCGTGGGACTGGCGCATGCAATCGCAGCATCACGTCGTGGTTTGAGTGTCGTTCTGTTTGAGCGGTCGCATGTTGCCCAGGCCGCCTCGGTGCGAAATTTCGGCATGATTTGGCCGATTGGACAACCCGCTGGCGATCGTTACGAACTGGCCCTTCGTTCGCGTGAACTGTGGATCGAACTTCAGCAGCAAGGCGTGCTGGAACTTGAACCCTGCGGTTCGATCCACATCGCCAAACATCACGACGAATTGTCTGTATTGGAAGAGTTTGCGGAACTGGGGACGCACCAAGTCGAAATGCTAAAACCCGCCGAAGTCTTAAAGCGAGCGGGAATCGTCAACGGCGACGGTTTGTTGGGCGGCATGTACAGTCCGACTGAACTGCGAGTGGATCCGCGGACCGCATCGGCTCGGATCGCGGCGTGGCTGCAAGCCAGCGGGCGAGCGGAATGTCATTTCGACACCACGATCACGGATGTCAAAGAGGGGCATCTTCGCAGTTCCGCCGGCGATCATTGGATTGCCGACCGCATCGTGGTCTGTAGCGGCAGTGATTTACAAACCTTGTACCCCGAGTGTTTGGCCGAGTCCGGATTGAAATTGTGCAAGCTGCAGATGATGAAGGTGCAACAGGAACCGATCTCGACGATGTCGCCGCACATTGCCGGCGGATTGACGCTGCGGCACTATGCGTCGTTCACTCAGTGCCATTCGCTGGCGGCACTACAAGACCGAATTGCCACGAATCATCCCGAGCTGGACCGTTATGGGATCCACGTGATGGCATCTCCGTTTCGCTCGGGGCGGATTATTTTGGGGGATTCGCACGAATATGGCGACGCGATCACGCCGTTTAACAAACGCGAGATTGATGAATTGATGTTGCGAGAGCTACGCCACCTGATTTCGCTGCCCGATTGGACGATCTGCCAACGCTGGCACGGCGTGTACGCCAAGCATCCCACGTTACCGGTGTTTGAATCGCAACCCGACGAAGGCGTCCACGTGTTTGTTGGCACCGGCGGCGCCGGGATGACGATGTCACTCGGCTTGGCCGAACACTCCTGGCAACGCTGGCACGATCATTGACACACGCAGCGAAAGTCGTCAACGACTTTCGAGCGCGCTCCGCTTGGGGCCTAACGAAACGTCTACGCGTCGAAGTCCCTGGCCGACGAACGAGCAACATTGGCGGCCGATAGGTTGGCTTGGCTCTACGAACGCAAACCGCTCATCGGGCGACAGATGGAATTGGATCGCCCCAGGTAGTGATCGGAAACAACTTCGCCATTCAAGATTTGCGACAAATCACGCGGGTGAAGTATTTTCTCTGTAGTGGACGAGGGCAACGAGTCCCGCCGTGCCACACAGTCGCTCGAACACGTAGCCTCGTCCACGACCTCCAAAGCTGACGGTCGAGCTACGCGCACTCCAGTAACGCTCTAGTGGAACGGCCCAAACGCCACCGGAGGGTTCATGTCATTCGGTAAACATTTTAAAAGGACGAAGTTATTTCCGAACGGTTCGCTCCCGACGCCGGCGGTGGTCGGTTCTCGTCTTCACCACCGTTGGAGTCTCAGCACCACCGCTTGCTCCTACTTCGTTTGGCGGTTAAGAAATAAGCTGTCCAACAACTAGCTTTAGACAGAATTCCTAGCGAAAGGCCTGGCGAGTCGATCGAGGTTGGGCGGCTCGACTTGACGCTTGTGGAGGCAAAGCGTCAGGGCGTCTGAATCAACATGCCACTTTGAATACCCATTAGGAGGGATTGGTCTGTTGAGGTCACAAAGAGGCGATTAGTTGATCCAGCGTCTGGGCATATTACAGACTATTGGATCTTGACATAAACAAGATGGACAGCGGGTCTGCAATTCCATCGACAAGTCGCGACGCTTTTTACGCCGTTCCAGTTGTGTTGCCCGCCGACAAAGTAATGACCGAGTTTAGAAAGCTCGTCGATGATCTGATGTTGAATTGCAGAGTCCTGCATCGCAAGAACAACAACCTTCGCACGACCCGTGACCTGCTGCTCCCCAAACTGATCTCCGGCAAGCTGGACGTGGAAGACCTCGACATCGACTTGGGCATGACCGCCGAGGCATTGGAGGAGGCGACCGCATGAGCACCGTCACCTTAGTCCCGGCAGGGACGCCAGCGATTAGCCCACGGCGTCAGCCGTGGGAACACAATCCCCAATCGACTAACAAGCCCCAGCGGGGGCGACAGCGAGGTGTGACATCGGACGCACATACACATCGTTGACATATCATTTGATATTCAGCACCAAATATCGCCGCAAAACCATCCGACTGGATTTTCGCGAGCAACTCTATCAGTACATCGGCGGCATCATCCGCGAAAAAGAGGGCGTGCTGTTGGAAATCGGTGGAGTCGAAGATCACATTCATATTATGGCTGGGTTCCCGGCGACCATTTCCGTGTCCGATATGCTGAGATTCATCAAATCCAATTCATCGGGCTGGGTCAATGATACGATCAAGCCCATGGATAAATTCGCATGGCAGCCGGGTTATGGCGCATTCACCGTTAGCCATTCGCAGAAGCCAACGGTGCGTCGTTACATTCAAACTCAGGAACAGCATCATCAGAAGAAATCGTTTGAGATCGAATTCATCCAAATATTGGTAGCCCATGGAATCGAATACGACCCGAGATACGTTTTTGAGGAGGAGCATCATGGGTGAACGAGATTTGTTCGCTGCCGCCCCTCCGGGGCTTTGGTGTTTTGTTGTTTCCGAATCCCACGGCTCACGCCGTGGGCTAATCGCTTTCGCCACTCCGTGGCTGCAGGAGGCGACGGCATGAGTACCGACTACTCTGAAGACAAACTCGTCGAACAACCGGCCATCGCGCTGTTCTCGCAGATCGGTTACGACACGGCCAACTGCTTCTACGAAAAGGTTTCTTCCAGCGATTCGACACTGGGACGGGAAACCACCGAAGAGGTCGTATTGGTTCCCAAGCTGCGAAGTGCATTGCAGAAGCTGAATCCCGATCTGGACAGCGAAGCGATCAATCTGGCCATCGAGGAACTGACCCGTGATCGCGGGGCGATGAGTTTGGTGCAGGCAAATCGTGAGGTTTACAAGCTGCTCAAAGATGGCGTGAAGGTCGCTTTCGAGAACGACGAGGGCGAAGAGACCGACGAGACGGTTCGCATCATCGACTGGAACGATCCCGAGAACAACGACTTCTTTCTCGCCTCGCAGTTCTGGATCACATCACCGAGCGGTATTTACAAGAAACGCCCCGACCTGATCGGCTTCGTTAACGGTCTGCCTCTGATCTTCATCGAACTGAAGAAGAGCCACGGCAAGATCGAACACGCCTACAAGCACAACCTGAAAGATTACAAGACCACGATTCCTCAGGTCTTCTGGTACAACGCGCTGGTCATCCTGTCCAACGGCTCCCGCGCGAAGGTCGGCAGCATGACGGCAGGCTGGGAACATTTTGCCGACTGGAAACGCATCAACTCCGAAGGCGAACAGGGCGTCATTTCGCTCGAGACGCTGATCCGAGGCACCTGCGGCAAACAAGGGATGCAACAGAACGTATGACAGAGCCTAATTACAACTCACACTGGCAAAGTTTTTTGAACAACGCAGGCGGCGATTTATGGGAAAAACTTTGGGCGTCTGCTATCTGTACGATAGCGAGACATCAGTTGGAAGCGGAGGGTGTCGAACCTAGCGACGATTGGGAAGAAAGATTTGAGCATTACGAGGAAGCCGTGGAAGACATGGTGGAAAATCGTGTGCATCAATGGCTTTCGAGATCGATTCCTCACAACGCAAAGCTTGTAAACTGGCTGGGTGGATATGACTACTTTCAAGAATGGGAGGTGTCTTGGCGTGAGACCTTTTGTTTCGCTGGGGACGCTTGTCATTGTCCTGGCGACATCGCAGAGACTATGCGAACACGAATTCCAAGCTATGTGGCAACCGAGGAAGAAATTACAGAAGAAGTGGTCGAAGATTTCTTCGTCGAATGGAGAGCCCATTTTTTTCATCGCGTTGCTCAAGAAGCTGAAAAATCGAGCTAACGCAATTTGCTAATCATTCGGCGTGTCGGCGAAAATTGATTTCGGTAGGCTGTTGAGTTTTTTTGCATCACGAAGTCAGTGGATTTTCCGGTGCTGTTCGTTACGCTCAAACCACCGGCTAATTGCAAAAATCCCTATCGGGATGGGGCTGAAAAGGATGTGTAGGATAAATTGGACTCGCGTCTTCGGCGATTGTCCGCTTCGCTATCGCCCCTAAGAATCCTTTCAAAACTTGCGCGACCAAATCTTCGTGCGTCGTGCCATACCGACTTGCCGATTCGGATTTCCCGGTTCACTGCGTCAGATTATGGCCGGAGAATCGATCCGCATGTTTCAACATGACTCCTTGCAGACGATCGGTGCTCGCTGGCTGCCTGCGAGCGCCGAGCTCTGTCCGGTGGCTGAAAGTAACGCGGCGGTGTCACTGGCGACGTCATCGCTGCTGATACCAGACTTTCATGGCCACCCGCTAAGCAGCTCGGCAGAAGTCTTTCGGCATCGCGTCTCAAGGCGGCGAAGCTGCGAAACGTTGCCAAGGCTGCCGGCCTGGAGACCACTTCGAACCCAGGCTGGAAGCCTAGGCTACGTTTAGACAATCCGTTGAGCAAAACTGCTTGCTAACGGAAAAACCCGCGAAAGACTGGGGTCCTGCGGGTCTGGGTTCAACGCTTGTTCTGCCCTTAGCACGCCCAGTAGGCGTAGAACAATCGCCTCAAACACGGGGAAATACGAAAACTGGCGATCCGGCGGTGTCACTGGCGGTGTCATCGGCGCACCGGGGCGACGAAAAGACGATCGAGCTGATTACGATTTGGAATTCAATGAATGAAGCCGCGAAGGCCGATCTGCTCAACGTTGCGAGAGGACTGCAATCACATCAGAGAAGTGTCCCGCACGCTAACTAAGTGTCCAGCTAACCCCAGCGTGGGCGAATGGTGTTGGCGATAAAAACGGTCTAACCACGCCCACGAAACCTATCCGTGCCGTTGGATTACGAGCGGCGGCGAATCGAACTTAACATCAAGACGATCGAGCCACGCCGCCAAGATCAGCCCGAAGCCTCGCGACGGCTAGAGCATGGGCACGGCGGCAAGGAGGCCGCCGTATGACACCCGACGAGGGCATGGAAGCCAGTCGCAAGCGAAGGCAGGATGCCGTTAGCGCCGCGACCGAGCGAAGCGAGTCGTCGGTGTGAGTCGTCGTAGGCAAGCGATGGATTCGCGAAGCCGTCGAGCCCGTTGGATCGGCATGGGGGCCGTGAGCGATCCGAGGTGACATCAGGAGAGATGCGGCCGAACGGCGTCCGTGCCGGGCCAGCGCGGCGACACGACGACGAACCGAGGCATGGATGCCGATCAGGTCGGGCGAAGCCAGGATGGCGTAGCACCGCTAAATAGACGGGCGAGTGTGGCGAATCCGCTACCGCAAGGCATCGGCGAAGTGAAGCACCGCGGCGCAGTGAGGAACGAACAAGCGGCGATGCGAAGCGAAGTCCGATAGAAATGGCACGTTGATGCTGCGACAGCGACCAAACGGTGCGGCTGAGACCAATCGAGCGAAGTCAAGCCTACCGAAGCGAGGCACGAGCAAGGTTGGCGCAGGCGGAGCGGACCCTTGCGAGTGACGACCTCGCGATAACACTGAGGCCGCGGTGGATCTGCCAATGGCCACTGACAGCGACACGGAGTAGCGGCGTCCCTCGGCATGTGATCGGTCGTGGAATAAAAGTCAACTGATGAATAACGTTGTGTGTAAACAGAAGCTTAAATAAGTTTCAATGACACATGAATCATTGGGGCGGACGCGACTCTGCCACCGTGGCAGACATGGTCTCAGGGGGTGGGGTGGGTGTCCGGTCCCGTCCCCATTGCGCCCGCATGTCTATTAACATTGCTGAACGAACTTTTTTGAAATCAGTCAGTAGCGTCACATTGGGCAAGCCAGCACACTCCGTTGGGTTACTATCAGCAGCCTATAGGAAGCTTTTACTGTCCCGTGCCACGCTTCATCTGGAGTCTCACCATGTCGGAGAACGATGATACCGCGATTTGATTTGGTATCTGAATCTTTAATCGAACAATTTTATCGTCCACCTCAACTTCTGATTCGTGGAAGATGCGTGCGATTGGAAGGTCAAAAAACGTGTTTACTAGGGCGTTTCGATGATTGCTGAGAATATCGTGCGTTTCGTCAACCTCCATGAGTAGTTCATGACGCACATCGGCGTAAAACATAAGCGAGTCTTGTTCCTGGATGACACCCCATCGTCGGACATCAAACTTTGAAGCATTGTTATGTTCACTGGGGGTGTAAACCTCCGCCGCAGCAATAAGCACCGAATCCCTTTTTCTCATCGCGTCAACGATTTTTGCTGTTCGACTTTTGGAGTTGTAGCGTTGATTCAGGTGATTGGATGTGGGAGTATCTTCCCTGTCACGCACATCACAAACAATAATTTGACCAGTAGGCAGGATCTTTATTAAAGATCCATTAGGACCATGTTCCTGTAGAAGGAACGTGAGTGTTCCGTCAGGCAGTTCCTTCTTTTTGAACTGCATTCCAAACTGTACGGAAATAGCCTCAAGTGACGTAGCGATATTTTGCGTTTCATATTGACCTTGAAATACGATGATTGGATCACGTCGAAAACCGTTCGTTTTGTAAATCATTATCGTGTCTGTTGATTCAAGAAACTTCAGCAGAGCTGGTTTTTCGGGGATGCCGTCAAGTATTGACCTAAGTTCCTCGTCTTCGTGTAGTTTGAACTTTGTGTAGAGGTCAACTATTGAATCGCCTGCTGCTAGTTCAGTGACCACTTGAGATTGGCGAATTCGGACTAGATCAACAACGCATACGAAAGTTGATTGAGGGTTACTCAGGTCAGTGATGTCCGCTGAACGGCCATAAGGTTCTGAAATCACAATAAGTAGAACAGCGACTCCAAGGCGTGTCATGGCGGCGGTGCGAGCTTCAGGTTTACGTGTCATTTCTCTTAATCCCTGGTTTAGAAGCTTTGGTTCAGGCGAGTGACAGATCCAGAAATTTTCTTTTAGTCACGAGGAGTTATTCTACTCCCGATGAGGGGTGACGGGCGAGTGTGCCACCGTGGCAGACTCGCAACGTCTACCAATGCAATCGGCAAGAGGTGATAATCAAAGGGCGGCTAGGCTGATCCCCGAACCCCGAAACCCCTTCGGTTGCCGCTGTCTTTTTGATTACGGGGTGAACTGCTAATGGGGAAAGGCAGATGCAAGACAAGCCGCTAACCGAGCGTCAGCTGTCGACGCTATTCAAAACCGCTTGGAAGCACCGGGGCAAAGTTGAGTCGGAACCCGAGCATGCATACGTCAGCAAGACGGCAAATTGGTTTGCTCGCATGGTTACGCTTGAAGCGGAGCTAGCACGGCAAGCGAAAGCGAATCGGCTTACCGTGAACCAACGAATTGCGTTTGCGCTGCAAGACGACAAGACGAAACTTGATTGGTCGAAACGTGAGTGGGCGGAGCACCTGAGATGCAGTGAAAGCGCCGTGCAAAAAACAGAAATGTGGGCGGCCATGATGAGGATGCGTGAACAATCCCGTTTGGAGCATGGCAAGACGATGACTGATATTGTCTACCATGATGACGCTGGTCTAGAGTAGTGCCCCTGGGTGACCGCATGAAAAAAAACTAAGACGGAAAAAGACGGCAAATCCACAAGAAAGATATTGGTCCAAGGTGACTGAAACGCCATTGGTTGACACCTTTCCTTTTTCTAAAAGGCAGAAACCAATGACCAAAAATCAGACCGAGAACGGATCGCGGGTAGCCCTAATGGTGACACCGGCATATTTGGTGGCGATTGCCAGAGCGGCACACTTGGCGGGCGATACTGAGCTATCAAGAGTCTCACAGGCGGAACTACGCCAGCGATTCGGGATTCGTATTGCTTTTGATGCAGAGGCAAAATTGACGACCGGTAGCCGCCTGCTTGCGAAGCTGGAGGGCACCACCAATGGCTGATCTATCCATCACTGCCTCTATGAGTCCCGAGGACAGAGCAGCTATCGTCGCTGACCTAGTGGCGGCAATGCGTCCGCTCTTGGCTGAGGCACAGGAGCCGCGTCTAGTCGACGGCGATCGCATGGCCAAGTTGGTTGGCGTATCGCGTCCGATGATCGACCGGCTACGTGCTAGGGATGTCATTCCATCGGTGATGGTTGGGCGTTGCCGTCGCTACCGTCCTGATGCGGTTATTGATGCGCTTGAGAGTCAGGAGGACGCTACCGATGTCTAGTGCTCTACAGACGCCGATTGACAAGCTATGTGAGGCGATGCGGCAAGACAGCTGCTATGTAGAGCTAGACGCTAATGGCCGTCTCATATTCACTGGGAACGATTCGGATAAATGGCGAATCCAGCTTGAGGGCAGAGAAAGCGAGTTGGCCTGGTTTTTGGGGGCTGCTAATGCGGAGGACCTGCCATCGTTTGAAGACCAACAGATGCGGGACCTGATGCAACACTACGGCATCGAACAGCCTTGGACCAGCAAGGAGCTTGACGATGCAAAAATCAATACAACATTTCTTGTCAATGAAGTTTTGGTAGCTGGACAACATGCCGTGATTGCTGGGGCGTCCAAGTCGATGAAGACAAGTGTAGCAATTGACTTGGCTTTGTCTCTTGGTAAAGCCGAGCGATTCCTGAGGAAGTTTTGGGTTCCTCAGGCAAAACGGGTACTGTTTCTTTCCGCTGAATCAGGAGAAAGCACAATTCAAGAGACTGCACGACGTGTAGCCGAGTCGAAAGGCTTTTCGTTGTGCGAGTGTGTGAACGTGTCATGGGGCTTTTGGGTTCCTAAAGCACGGAACTCGGAACAACTTCGGATACTCGAATATCAGATTGAACAATCAGGGGCGGAGGTGGTTGTCATTGATCCGCTATACCAAGTGCTTGACGGCGAAGACATGACCAATCTTTCAATGAACGGTGCGCAGCTTCAAGAGGTTGTACAGCACTGCAAGCGTTGGAACGCAACGGCGGTTCTTGTCGATCACGTCAAACGTAGTTCGAGCAACGCGAACACTTTGCAGCCTCTTGAGCTGAATGATGTATCAGGGGCTGGAAAAGCCGAATTTTTTAGACAGTGGCTCTTAATCGGAAGACGCGAGCGATTCAATCCAGATCATCCTTTGCATCGATTATGGCTGACGGTTGGAGGATCGGCTGGGCACTGCGGGCTTTATGCTCTGGATATCGACGAGACGCGAGACGATGCGACGGGGACCAGACAATGGGCCCTTGCAATCGAGCAAGGTTCAGAAGTGAGGGCAATTGATGCCGAAGCACGAGCAGCAAAGCAAGCCGCCAAGAAAGAGGACGAAACCAAAGCAAGGTTGGAACGGAACGTTCAAAAGATTCGAGACACGTTCACGACCAGCGAACCTTGGACGAAGCGGAAAATACGCGACCATGCAGGGTTGAGTGGTGATAGCGTAGGCCCGGCAATTGCCCGATTGATGCAACTCGGGGAACTGGAAGAAAGCAAGATGAAGACGAGATATCCGTCTTTTCAATGGACGAGAAAAGCGCCGATCAACGATTAACCAAGCCTGCGAACTTAACCAACGTGGGAGAAGCGGGACAACTGGGACCAAAAGAGCTTATCCCACCTAGAGCACACAGAGTGGGACAGGGACTATTTATATAGTCCCGTCCGTACCGCTTGTGTGTGTGCCGTCCGATCACTGGGACACCTTGCAGGTCTTGTCCCGCTTCAACTGTGGAGAAAAACAGATGTCGAGAAAACGACAGTTGCCAAAAGACGATTCAACTGCCCTGGGGGGCAATACCTGCTTCATTTACCGATGCGCCAAAGAGTTTGCTGCGTGGGCAGATGAGTGCCACAGTGGCGATTCGTTAATTGAATTAAGATCAGTCAAGCAGGCCTCTCTATGTGCTGAGGATATTCGTCTAGGTAGGCATGCGCGCACGTTTCCTGACCGCGTACATTAGATGCCCGATATTTTCAGTTGGCGATTATGTTTTGAAATTCCGACGGCGTCGCGGTAACGTAACTTCGCCACGGCTAGGTTTAGCGGCTGAAAACCGGTTCCCATGACCGGCCCGCCGTGGTTCTTCTATCAATCATGGGGTCAACTGATGGAGTTGTATCGATGGCTAGTTTACGTAAAGAGTCCGACCGCGGGCGTACAGGTTGGCGGTTGCAGTTTAGGAATGATGGTAAGCGGTGTTCGTTGTGGCTTGGCGCCATGAGCAAGAGAGGCGCTGACACGGTAGCACGGCATGTCGAGGAGCTAGTCAGGGCGAATGCGGCAAACGTTGCACCTGGAGCTGAGGCGGCTAAGTGGGCGAACGGCGTCGACGAAAGGATTTACAAGTCCCTCGTGAAGTGGGGACTCGTAGAGCCACGCGTTGTCGTTGAGTCCGAGGACCGCTTCTGCGGCACCTTCTTTGAACGATTGATTCAGGAAAAGTGGGAAGGTCGCACCGCACGAAACTACCGCCAAGGGGCGAAGTCGTTTGTTGAGCACTTCGGTGCCGAGCGGACATTGGCATCCATTACCGCCGTTGATTTTGAAAAATGGCATCGTTGGATGCCTCAGAATGGTTTGGCCCAGTCGACCGCGAACAAGCGAGGCAAGATGGTTCGCACCATGCTAAAAGAAGCGGTGCGGCGGAAGATCATTGCCACGAACCCAGGCGCGGAAACCAAGATCGGTGGTGAAGTAAACCGAGATCGGGACCACTACGTCAGCCGTGCAGATGCCATCAAGATTCTTCAGAAGTGCGACACAGAGTGGGCGTTGATCTTCGGGCTATGTCGATATGCAGGTTTCCGTTGTCCCAGCGAGGTTACGACGCTGCGGTGGTCCGACATTCAATGGGAGGACAACCGGCTGCGGATCGATTCACCTAAGACCGGGCTAAGGTTCTGCCCGCTTTTCCCGGAGCTACGCCCAATCCTTGAGACGGCAGCCACCGTGGCTGGAGAGCAGGCGTTGATGCACAATCACCGATGTGTCCAGACTCACCGCGACAGCGAGAGCAATCTGCGGACGCAGCTTCACCGAATCGTCGAAGCGGCAGGACTCGTGCCGTGGCAGAAGTGCTTTGTCAATCTTCGCGCCTCGTGCCGTACCGACTTGTCCGACCGGTTCCCCGATCACTGCGTGAACTCCTGGCTTGGGCAATCGAGCCGTATAGCCGAGCGTCACTATCTACAGACGACCGATGCTCACTGGGAACGCGCGATTAACGAAGCGGCCCCATCGGCTGACAAAGATACGGCGGTGTCCCGCGGTGTCAATGGCGGTGTCATCTCTGCCGATACCGACCAATCAGAGCCACTCACTACCAATGAAAAAGCCCGTAAAACACGGGGTTCTATAGGTTCGGGATCAACGCTGATTTTGCCATTAGCACGCCCAGTAGGATTCGAACCTACGACCTGTTGATTAGAAGTCAACTGCTCTATCCAACTGAGCTATGGGCGCGAGTGCGTGTTTGAAACCGTTGCTTCGAAAGCACCGACTCGAAAACACCGCGGAATTCTAACCACTTGCGACACAGATTCCCACGCCCCAAGTTCGGCAAAATTTTCCGGCGAACAAAACGCAGACTACTCGCTCTTTTTGCCTGTTTCGATCAATTCCTTGATCTTGGCGTGGATCTCCTTCGCCGTCGCTTCCCCCGCCCCCGTTTTGATGAATTGCACGACGCCTTCGCGGTCAATCAGCACCACATGCGGAATCCCACGCACCCCATATTCGCTCGGCATCTCGCTCTCTTTGGGGGTCACCAGCACGGGATGTTGCAAATTGTGATGCTCCAAAAATTTCGCAATCGCAAATCGCTCGGTCGGCGGTGAAACCTCGTCCTTGGATCGTGACGCCTGTGACTTTTCCTCGTCCCAGTCGAAATTGTAGTACTGCGTCACCCCGACAATCTCGAATCCCTGGTCCGCGAACTCTTTCCGCCACTCGCGTAAATGCGGGAACGTGGCAATACACGGACCGCACCACATTGCCCAAAAGTCCAACAAAACCACTTTGCCTTGCAGTGATGCTTGCGTCGTCTGCGAGGTATCGACCCAAGCGTCGACATCCCACGGGGGTGCGGGTTTGCCAATCAAACGATCCACCGGTTTCACCGCAGCGATCCGTTCTCGATGCAGATCCAATCGACGAAGTATCGCTCGGACCGAACTGTTTCGCACCGCGATCGAACTCAATTTGTCCGCAACCTCTTTGATCCGTTTGCCCATTGCATCGGGATCGTCTTGCCGCCACTGAGTGATCAACATGTACTGCGTCTCGGCGTAATCGCTCTGGATCGCTGCGGAAGCCGGGTAGGTGTCCAGCGCCACCGTCACCGTTTCGTCTAACCGCGTGATGAACTTTTCACGCCACGCGTCGTTCTCTCGGTCCGCGGTCGTCAGACTCCGCAGCATGCGAACCAGCGTGATCATCGTTTCTTCGTCGGCATCCTCCGACGCGTTTGCCGCATCGAGTTTCTCGAGCACCGATTGGACAAGCGTATTGGCGTCACCCTGATGCTCATCCGCGACGAGAAAATGAGCCTTCATGACCACCAATTGAGAGAGCGGCAACAGCGGCGTTTGCTGGTCCTGTAAACCAGCGGAACTGAGCGTTTCAATGCCGCGATCGATCGCGGCTTTCAAATCCGCGTCATCCCCGGATTCTCGCGTCAGATCTTGAATACTTTGCACCGTCATCAAGATCCCGAATTGATTGGCGGGTTTTCCGCTGTGCTTGCACTGAAATTCGAGCAGCTTTTCGAACTGCGCCGTCGCCTCTTTGTACTTTCGCTGTTCGATAAAACGCGTCGCGACGGTGTGTCGCAGGATGTTCAGATCCTCGGATTCGGGATCCTTGGCAATCTGTGATTCCAAGTAATTCGCCGCGTCAGCGAGGTTCTCATCCATTCGCTCTCGCAGATCATTCAGTTGCTCGCGGAACGTGTCGACCGGTGCGGCATCATCGGCATGGCTGGAACTACAAAACAGAAACGCGACCGCAAGCGTGAACGCGATTGCGGTGAATCTGGCGGTCGAATTGGGAAACAGTCTCATTTCCAGTCCTTGTTTCGGGGTGGCGGTTGTCGTTTTCCTGTTTCGATCGAGCACGTGACTATGATAACGGTCATGGGACCCAAGAATCAGTCGAGTGCGAAAGAATTTCAGCTCCCGTTCCCTCCTTTTTTCAGCTCCCGAGCGATCGCGTGCCCCGTTGGGCATCGTGTCGCAATCCAGTATCGTGTGTTCGGGGGTTGCCTGACAACACTCGAAAGGCATGCCGAGAATCATGCCTTTGTTTTTTCTACTTGTTCGAGCGATCGCGATGCACGAGAAACACAAACCGTTGCCGATACCGCAGGCAGCGGAACACGATCCCAAGGCGATCGAGATGTTTCGCGGCTGGATTGCCGAGGGGGCCCTGCACTGCGAATTGAACGTGGGGCATTGGCACAAGGGAACCGATACCGATGAACGTCAAGCATGGGGTGTGATCTTGGCCGATTTGGCTCGCCAGATCGCGAAATCGCTCGAAAAGACCACCGGCATGGATCAAAGCATCTCGTTACAACGAATACTGCAATCGTTTGCCGCTGATTTTGAGAGCCCCGAGGTTGAACAGGTCGAAACGGACGATCACACGACCGTCGACGAATCCGAAGAAACCTAGTCTCTTGTCAGCGGTTTCAACAGGTGAGGGTGGTAAGCGAAGTCACGCCTGATCTTCGAAATCACAGACCGAAGTCGTGAAAACCGTTGTCTTGAAAACGGACCATCAATCGGATCAGTCCCGCTTGATTTTCGACTCCGAGTTTTCGCATCCCCGAGTTACGTCGATTCTCGATCGTTTTGTCGGAGACATCAAGGATTTTTGCCATGTCCTTGACCGATTCGCCTTTGGCGACCAGCACGGCCACTTTCTTTTCGCGGTCATCGAGTCGCACAAATTGTTCCCAGACGCGTGCGAGGTCTAGTAAACGCAGCGCCCCTGGGTTTTCAGTCTGCACTTCGACGATGCGTGTTACCCCTAAAATCGCCGCACGCGTGTGACCGCTGCCAAGCAGTGACCGCTTGATCGTTCGCAGCAACAGCATGCGTCCGTGTTGATCACGCCCGAGGTGTTCAAAGTCAACACTTGTGCAGCCTTGCATGATCAACGCATCCGAACTGGCCGAAACCGGCTTGATCGTTTCATTCAAGTAGTCCGAACTGAACCGGCCCACCGAGCTAACGTCTCCGGCGAAGGTGTGCTCATAGGCCTTGTTCGCAACCAACATCTGTCCGTCGGCGGATTTGATGTAGATCGGGTCGTGCCAAGAATCAATCAACGTGTTTAGCGGGTTGCGTGAGCGGATCGCGCCCACAATATCCTTCACGAGCTGGCCCACTTCGGCCTGGAACGAGGTTTCGTTAATGTGCGGAATCAATGTGCTGCTGGAGGATGGCATCGAACTGTCTCATTTATCGAAAGCAAAGAAAAGTAACAAGATAAGAAGAAGCAATGAGTCGCTAGCAATGTTGGACCGCCAAAAAAAAATGTCCCAAACATGCCATAAATATTTGTATCTTCACAAATGTTGTAGCGACGCCTCTGTGGCGTCGAAACACCCCTTGGGTGAGGATGATGCGCAACAACCATCCTCTACACTCTAAGTATCGCACATTTCGCTTCTGGTATGGGACAGTTTTTTCTAGATACAGAAAAATGCGGGTTCGCGCATCGAGGCGTTATCGCGTCAGCGGCGACCGTGAAAAGCGGCAATTCCGCGAAATAGTGCGTGATTCGCGATAGAAAAGAGCAACTCCGACAGCCGATTTCGGTTCGGGAATGTCGGAGTGGTTAACGCGAAATTTCAGAGAAGAATTCGGTTTCTGGCAGGACAATACCGCCCGGCGTACGTACTTCGGCAAAATGTACCGCTGAATTACGCCGTGCCCCCCCGCGACACTCTTCGGAAAGCCGAGTACGGGTGTGATACCTCGACGGGTGCGAAAGGCTTGGTTTGCGACGGCCCCTCAAGCAAACAGTTTTGCGATCGGGTTGCCGTTGTCGGTGACAGGGACCGGGCGATCGCCGTCGTACAAATATTTGCCGTAGTCGATGCCGACGGCGGCACAGATGGTGGCAAAGAAATCGGGAACACTGACCGGATCGGCGACGATTTTTTTGCTCAGTTCGTCGGTTTCGCCGTAAGCCCCACAATGGCTCAACCCGCCGCCGGCAAGCACACACGAGAACGCGCGGCCTTGATGCCCGCGGCCTCCTGCACTGTCAAACTCCGGCGGACGTCCAAACTCAGTCGTGATCACGATCAATGTCTTGTCGGCCAATCGCTTCTCTTTCAAATCAATCATCAAAGCCGAAACGGCGGTGTCGAGTTCACGAATCAATTCGTGCTGATTCAAGATCCCTTCGTTGTGAACATCCCAGCCTGCGCCGTTGAGGAAATTTAAGTTGTGCGAGACTTCGATAAAACGGACGCCACGTTCAATCAAACGGCGACTCAATAGACATCGCTGTCCAAATTCGCCGCCGTATCGGTTCCGCAGACCATCGGGTTCCTGGGTCAATTGAAACGCACGATTGAAATCGGGGCCACTCAGTTTCAGACTTTGCTTGATGGCGTCCTCGTAATCACGCACCCGGCGATCGGTGATTGCATTGGCGTCGCCCCCGATGTTTGCCAAAAATCGCTCGCGTCGAGATTGGCGTTGCTCTGTAATCTCAGGCGGCCGCGACAATCCAGCAGGGCCTTGGCTAGTGTCGGTCAAATACAGGTAACCGCTATTGGCACCCAAGAAACCTGGCCCCCGCGTGACATTCGGGTAGCCGATCAACACGTACGGGGGTGCACCGTCGGACGCGGCGCCGCGTTGGTTGGCCACAATCGAACCGAGTGACGGATACAGCACGGTTCCCGTCACCGCTCGCCCGGTGTGCATGCGATTGGTGGCTGCGGCATGTTCATCAATCACTTCGTGGTTGACCGTTCGCACGGCGGTCACGTGGTCCATCAGCGGAGCAAGCTGTTGTAAATGTTCGCAGACTTGTACGCCTGGTACGGCCGTGTCCACCGCGGCGTAGTACGATCCCGCTTTCTTGGCAGCCGGATCCCCTTGTCGTTTGGGATCAAACGTATCGATTTGCCCCATCCCACCACCGAGCCAAATTGAGATGACATGTTCGGCGTTGCCTTGGATCAGCGGACTCGCCGACGACGCGGCAGCCGCACGAGGCAGCAAGAGCCCGCCCGCCGCTGCACCGATCGCAGCAAGACTTTGACGACGACTAAAACACAGCGAGGATGGATCGGAATTCATAGCAGGTCGCAGTTTTGAGGTTTGTTTCAGGCGGGATGAAAGGGGGAAACGCTTCGGCACGAACAACGGTCTGGGATAAAAGAATCATCACCCGAAGCGTCAGCGAGGGACCGAGTCATAATCGAGTTTCCCTTGCTGACGCATCGGGTTGTGAAAAACACGACAACGAGGGACTTCTTGTGATTGGGTTGCGGCAACCGGAAAATGGGAATGCCGTCGTGGAACTTGCAAAAGGTCCTCACCCAGCATCATGGCACCCAGACAAATTCACGGTGGTTGATCAGACTCCAAACAAGATCTTCGTACACGCAGCGCCAATCCGCACTGATTCGCGGGTCCGCTGGCGGTCCCAAGCTTACCCGTCGCTCGAGCTCTTGTTGGATCGTGTTGGTTTCTGCACGTAAATGGTTGAACCAAGTGACTTGGGGCAGCGGCGGCAACGGATCGGGGGACTGCACTTGTTCTTGCCGAACGAGACGTTTTTCGAAGCCTACGCTTAGTTCACTGGCGAATGCTTGCCGTTCCTGAGTGGTGGGGGGTCGACACAGAAATCGCAAAAACAAAAGGTGGACAAGCGAATCAGGCGACGGGGCCTCGATCGCCAACTGGCTCAGTTCGCTGCCGACCGAAGCGCGGCTGAGCGACATTGCCAGCGTCCCGTTGGACAAAATGCCTGGTTGCAACACGTTGGGGTCGGTGTCGCGAACACTGATCGGTTTTTGCCGAGATCCGTTCCATCCGAACGCTTGCAACACATCCGTGACCGCCCGAGCGCTCGGTAGCGACAAACTCGGTCGATCCCGCTCGTTATTCAAACTGGCAAACATCCAGGCCCGCTTCGGGACGCCCATCGATTGGCGTTTTCCGATCGGACGCTGCCCGTCATGGACAAAAGTCAATTCCCCGACGTTCATCTCACTGCCACACGCGACATGCAGTGAATCCACAACCTGTTCGGCCGTCAGCCGGCGCCGATCGGGCGAGCTAAAGAACCGCTGTTCGGCATCCGCAGCAAGGTTCTGACCGAGTGCTTGGCGTTGGTAAGTTTTCGACGTCATGATCTGCCGCATGACGACTCGGATGTCATAACCGCGGGTGATCCATTGGTGAACCATCCACTCCAACAGCTCAGGGTGACTTGGCGACTGCCCCTCCCAATCGCTGACCGGTTCAACGAGCCCAGCCCCCATCAATTGTTTCCAGATGCGATTGACCATGACTTGTCCGAAGCGGCGGTTTTGTGGCGAGGTCATCAGCACCGCCAACCGTTCGCGTGAATCGCTCGGGTCCATCATCAAGGAATTGATTTGATCGCTATCTTCGATCCCGATCAAATTGCCCAGCGGCCACTCGGGACGGATCGATTCATTCGGTTTCAGCGTGACTCGGATCAGCGATTCGCGTCCCTTCATTTCAAAAAAGGCGTCGGGAACGCGGCTGGTCTTGGGCACCTGAACGGTTTTTCGTTCTAGCATCGCTGCGAGCGAATACAGATCACGTTGCGACGTCGAGTGATAGGGTGAATCGTGGCACCGTGCACATTGCAATTCGACCCCCAAGAACGCCCCGGCCAAAATGTTCGCCTTTTCGGCATAGGGTGCGTCGCTCTCGCCCGACAATCGAAATCCGGCGCTACCGCCCGTGTCGGGGCTGCCTCGCATCATGACGAGCTCGGTGATCATACGGTCAATCGGCTTGTTGTCACGCAGCGAGTCATACAGGAACCAGCGAAACGGCCCCGTACTGCCCATCGATTGATTCAGCAGTGTGGGGTTCTCGGCTAACAAATCCTGCCACAGGCTGATCCAATGATCGGCCATTCGTTCATCGTTCAGCAGATGGTCGATCAATCGTTCGCGTTTGTCGGCACGTGTATCGTCAAAGAATTGCTGTGCTTCCGCCATGGTGGGAGGCACTCCTACCGTGTCCAAATACACGCGGCGAAGGAACGATTGGTCGTTAACAACCGCTGGCGGGGTGAGACGCTCGGCATCGACCGGGGCCGCCGGCCACGCTGCCCCGTCGCGAATCCACTGTTCCAACGTTGAAATCTGCTGTTCGCTCAACCCGGTGTCGGTCGGCGGCATTGCGCCACTGCGAATCTGCGAGATCAACTCACTCGCCTCGGGATCGCCCGGGACGACCGCAGGTAATTCGGATTCGCCCGCCAACAACGCCGCTTCACGCGAGTTCAGTTTCAATCCGCCCTTATCCTTTTCGCCGTGACATCGAAAACACTGTTCGCGAAGAATGGGCAACACGTTGCCGTGAAAATGTGCCGTGACGTTGCTGTCACTTTTTGCAGCTTCCTC
>NZ_JBFHFD010000036.1:0-28357 GCF_041583735.1 Novipirellula sp. | reverse complement strand
CGACGCGCCGGTCGCGCCGCCGAATCGGCGCGAGTATCCGCCGAGGTGGACGTATTATTTGAAGTGGTTGCGGTCGACAAACCAGATTCCTTAGGTGGGATCATCAAGGGATGGAGCCGATGGGATCTCTTGCCAGCTCAATCCGACTCGGATCGCAGGTAGCTCGATAACGCAGCGACCGTGAACACGTGTGGATAGAGTTTTTCGTGATACCAAAGTTTGGCAAAATAAAATCCAATCGGCCAAGGCACACGATGACGTCCATCGTGGACACTTTGCAGTAGGAATTCAACGCCACGGATTATAACTTGTTTCGGGTCATTCTTCCCAGCACTCAGGCCGGTTTGGGCCAACTCGGTGGAATCCTTTGGCATTTTTCCTTGATCATTCGTGCTAAGACGTCCATTTTTACTAAAAATTGCCGTCAACGCCTCGATCGCAACCGCCGTTTCTTCGACACTGCTAGTCAATCGATCCTCAACGCGAATGCCGGCGTCGCGGAGCGATTCGCGTTTCATCCAAGGTAAAATGGACGCGCCACCACCCCATCCGCCATCGGGATTCTGCGTATTGCAGAGGTAATCGCCCCCCCGGCGGATTGTTTCCTCGCTCAAAAAACCGGCCGCCCCCGCCAACAATACTCGCGAGGTTCCGTAGACGGGGTTCTCTTCGGCCGGGTGATCTTGGTTGCCGAACCAGAGCGGAAGCCAGCTGCCATCATCGGCCTGATTGCGAGTCAAGAATCGTTCCGCCTTGCGCTTCGCCGTGTCGCTTACTCCTTTCTCGCCGAACGCACGCAATGCATGAGCGGTCAAATCGGTACTGCTGCGATCAAACGGCAGTTTTCCCCATCCGCGGCAAAAGGTCGGCCAACCGCCATCGCGATTTTGCAAATCGATCAACCACTGCTGAGCGTCCTTGATCGCAACGTCCATCTTCGCGATCTCGGTCGCTGACGAATAACGCTGCATCTGTTTCACCGCCAGCACCGCACCTGGGGTATCGTCGCCATCAGGAACGGCGCCGGACAAATCGGTCCACCCCCAACCACCGGGCTGAGCGCCGGTGAAAGGGTGGCGTTGGCGATGTTGACACCCGAGATGCCAATTGGCCAGCGACGGCGTAAACCAAGATCCGTCGTCATCCGGGTCGCCCGCCAAGGCCGAGATTGACAGCGACGTGATCCAGGTCGCTAAATTGGTATCGATCGGCCAGCTGCCGTCGGGGTTCATCGATTCACGCAGAAAGCGGATCGCGTCCCGACTGACATCGCAATCGGCACGCCCGGTTGCCGCTAAACTCATCAGAACAAAGGATGTCAGCGGCGTCGCCTCGAGGTAGCCGCCACTATCGGGTTGCATGCGACGAAGCACCTGCATCGAACGATGGACCGAAGCGGCGCGAATCAGCCGCAGTGGCAACCAAGTTTTGGAACCATGAAAGTGCCGTGCTTGGCCGATTGCCACGAGCGCCGGAATCGCATAGCTAACGACCGGCATCTGCAGCACACGGTACATCGATTGCGGAAACACGGCCGCCTCGAATGGCAATCGAGGCACATCGTCCCAGCCAACGAGCCCCGCGACTGCCATGTTCGCCAAAATCGGAACGACAAATGTCTTGTCCTTGCCGTAGCGTCGACGCAGTCCCTCGATTTGTCCTTCGGTCTGAATGTAGGACCGTAACGCAGCGAGCTGATCCGAATCGAGCCCCGCAGATCCGCTTTGCTGCGCCAACGAGGATGCCGCCAGAACCAGGTAGCTGGTCGCGATATTGGAATGACTGCGATCGGTGTCGCCGAAGCCACCATCGGCATTTTGCTGATGACAAAGGTACTGCATTCCGCAAACGATCTGGTCTTCGATCGCATCCGCACTGTCGATGGATCGCGAAGCGTGAATCAGCGTGGCCGACAAGGCGCTCACCGCGGTGGCCGTGCTCAGCGCGGACGCCGACAATTCACCGACCCAGTGTCCATCGGCCGTCCGCTGCTCTAAGAGTTCGCGGCGTAATTGATCAAGTGTGTCGCGGACGCGTTGTCGAAGATTCGATTCCATGAATTTGGCGTTCAGTGTGGACAGGCGGGCGGGGGTAGGCGGGGACGGCAGGTGGCAGGTGGCGGGCGGCATCTCCCTTAGCATGTTCCTTTCGGGGCATATCGATTATCACCGAGACGATAAACAATTCACCACACCCCCATTGATGAGTGTGGATGCCGGCGAGAACATCCTACACGCTCGCGGCGGTTCCTACTGCGCCAGCGACACGCCAGAAAAATTTTCCATCGGCATCGGTCGTTCGACACGGCGTGTTTCCACGCCTCGCTCGTAGAGTGAAACGGCGAGTCCTGCAGCGAAAAACAGAAACATGTTGACCATCGGGATGATCGTCACGTCTTGGAACATGCCGTTGCAGAAATAGGCCGCAAACGTCCCGAGCCAAACGAGTCCCCCACAGCGAATGGCAACCGAATGGCCTTCATCGCGTGCCAAATTCCAAGCCATGCTGGTGATCGTGACGAGCATCACAATGAACATCGACAAGCCGATTAACCCCGAGTCGACCAGCATCGCCAAGAATACATTGTGCTGAGCATACGGACGAGCATTCTCAAGCGGCATGTCGTAACTGCGAATGCTGTGGTACTTACTCGAGTGGGCAAAATAATGACCGAAACCATGACCGGTAATGGGACGATCTTTGAACATCTCCCAAGCCACCACCGCCAGCAGGGGACGCAGTTGAATCGATTTTTCCGCATCGGCTGACGTCAGATTCTTGTCACGTTTCATTCGCAGCAATTGGTCTTTTAATCCCAGCACCCCCGCCCCCCCAATCAAGATTGCGGTGGCCAATCCCAGCACGCGAACCCAGCGTGGCGAGTAGATCAACGCGACCACCGCCACTGTGGCAATCGCTCCCATCCACGCACTTCGCGTCAAAGTGCAGTAAACTCCCACCAGCAAAACGGTGCAAAGGGCAATATAGAACGCCCGCATACGAAAGGTGGATCGAATCACCCCTAGTACGGCAATTGCTAACGCTCCACACATCACAATCCCGTTGCCCGACGGATTTAGAAGCGGGCCGCGACCACGACCAAAGAATTCCCAATCCTTCGGGTCGACGATGTAGTGAGGGAAAACGAGGGAATGCATCCCCGAGACTTCAAAGAGTGCCATCACCGCAAGGTACAAACCGAGTCCAAGCAACATGCGATAGGCCCACTGTAGATCGGACTCTTTCACCTCGCTGATCCGGGCGATCACATACATTCCGACCGGCATGGCGATACAGAACAACCATTTAGCGATCGGGGGTGGTTCTTTTGGCGGATTTGCGCCGCCAATCACCACGCTGATCAATAGCCACACCGTGATAGCGGCGATCACCGCATCGACACGGTTGAGTTCAGGTATTTTCAGTTCGCCCATTCGCCAACGAATGGCGACAAATGCAAACATCGCAACCCACAACAAACGATCCAAACTCAATTGGATTGGGCCGTTGATCGCAAAAAACGACGGGCCGAATACAGTTCCAACCACCAGCACCAATGTCGCCAACTGAAACGTTCGGCCTGCTTGAATTAGCGGAAGCATCCAGACGATCGCTGCGAGAGCAAACAAGACAACAAGTAACATCATAATTGGGGTTTGCTTTAGTGAGTCGTTACTGCAGAGCGATGAGCATCCGCGGAATAGCCGGGGCGTCGTGTTTCACCGCCGGCAAGTTTGGCTGCCGAATCGGGGGTTCTTCCGCCGGTAAGAAGAGCAATCACACGCGGTGCAAATCGATTTAGCAGCATCGCCGCAGCGAAACACCCGACCGTCACGAGCGGGAAAAGCACCCAAAACCAAGCTCCCTTCTCTAACACCGGCCCCGCCACACGCTCGACCGCAGCACGGAGGGGAAATTCATGCATCAGATAGACAAAAAATGCGGCGCCCGATAACCGAATCACCGCTGGGTAGCGGGATTTCCAGGCCACCATCCAAATCGAAAAGCATCCGGCAACGATCGATGTTTTGTGAATCAGCAAACTTTCGACGTTGTAGTCGCTCGTGTACCAGCAATCAAAATCAGGACGCAGCATGATTCGCGCGATGATCAAATCGAACCAGACGATGACAAAACCGAACATCGTCGCGTTACTAAAGCGACCGATCCGATCGAAAACACTGGTGTGTTGGTTTGCCACGCAGCCAACGCAAAAAAAGAACAGTGTCTCGGTGTGCAGCAAGTACCATCCATGAACAATCGGAAACGGCTGATAATGACTTAGCCACAGCAATCCGGTAATCACCACGCCAAGCTTGTATGGCAATCCAGCGATTTGGCGAATGATGGGAGCGGCGATCACCAACACCATTAAATCCCGTAAAAACCACAACTGCTCCGCCGGAGGTCGCAGCAGCCACGTGGCAATCAGCTCTGGCAGCGACGCTTCCGAGGATTTTCCGTCCAGCTGCCGCACGACCACCCAAAACAGCGTCGCCACGAATCCGATCACCAAATATGGCACCAGCACGCTGCGGAATCGTTGACGCAGTTTTCGTAGGTAAGTTCGAAACGTTCCGTCATCACTGCGGAAATAGAAGAATCCCGCTGCGAACGCGAACATCGGAACCGAAAACCTCGCGAGCCCTCCGATCAAAAATTCTTGAGCTAATTGGTTCGCGGATGCCCTTTCGAGCGAAGGCGAGGACGGCGCAGCAGACTGGTAATGGATCGCGACAACAAAGATCGTTGCCAAAAAGGCAACAACTTGAAATGACTGCTTGGTTTCGGCGGACAACTCGGTTCGCACGTCTCTCGTTCCGGTCGTAACAGTTTCGCGGATTGCGTGGGCGCGGCTCATCCGAGACACGCAACCTTCGAGAGACACTTACGCTCTCGCTCGCTGAAACATAGTTCACGGTTAATCGCCAATCCGTATTTCCAAGCATGGAAATCTTGATTTGCGTGTCCGTGATACCGAAGGGTCACGCGGTAGAGGCGGCGTCAGAAAAGGCCAGCGGAGACAAATTGCCCCACGTCTACCACGCGATCGCTGGCCGAAACTCACTCATGATCGATCGCGACGTCCATCAAATGCGGTGGATCCGTCAGATCGAGAGACCTGTTATTTACCGCTTTGCACTGCAAATGCCAAACGTTGCAACTCACTCGCTAGATCCACGTTGACGACCGCGATACGCGGTGGCAGCTTCAACGTGGTGGGGGCGAAATTCAGAATCCCCGAGACGCCTAATTTGACCAGCAACGTCGCAACTTCGGCTGCGTTGTCGGCCGGCACCGCCAGGATTGCCAAACTCGGTGGCGCCGCCGTGACGACTCGCTCTAACTCCTTTGCATCGAGCACCTCGACGCCGCCAATGGTCGATCCAATTCGTGTTGGATCCACATCAAACGCAGCGGTCAATTTAAATCCAAGCCGACTAAATCCTCGATAACGCAGTAACGCGTCGCCGAGCGAACCCACACCAACCAGCACCACTTCCCACTGTTTTCCCGAACCGAGTACCTGACCGATGCGTTCGATCAACGCGTCGACCGAATAGCCCACCCCCCGCTGCCCGATCGTACCGAGTGCACTGAGATCGCGGCGGACCACAGGCGACGAAACATTCACCAGCTTGCCCAATTCTTTGCTGTTTATCGTCGTGATCTCAGAGTCGCGAAGCCGATAAAGCTCGCGAAAATAGAGGCTCAGCCGTCCCACTGCAGGTTGCGGAATCTGCGTTGGAACGTCATTTGCATGATCTGGTACTGGTTCACTCAAGCGGTCATTCCTTCCAAAGGAAAGGCCTCGAATTTACGTCAGTTTCGTTAGCGTTAGCGAACGTTGCCGACTCGGTATGGCCGACTCAGTATGGCTGTCACAATGGTGCCTGCCCAAGAATGTTCGGCCTGATAAACAGGTGACGCTATCGTACACGTTTTGAACGAGCAGCCCACAACTTTGTCGTCAATCTTGCGGATAAAGCCTTGCGGGAAAAGCGAATTTGACGGGCTGACCAACCAAAGTGTAGCTTGTCAACGACAAGGAAGTTTGCTGGAAAATTCGAGAATTCTTGAGCTTAGAACCTAAGGGTAACGAAACTTTAAAATAGTCACTTTTTTCCAGACACATTCCTGCGTCATTTCCCGCTTACTCATGGTAGTGACCTACTTAAAACCGGGAATTCGGAGGCGAATACAATGTATGCAATCAATAACACCGAATCGAATATCAAACGGACGCTTGACCGGATTCAATCGATGTTCCGACTGAATCACCGTCTAGGCAACTACCTGGCTTCGTTAGAGATTTCATTCGAGAATCGCTCGGTCGTACTTCGCGGCGAACTTCCCTCGGACGAACTCCGCGGAGAATTGGTCCCCACGATCCGCCAAGCCGGTATCCTTTGCCAAGTTTGTAACGAAGTCCAAGTCAGCTAGAGCGGCTTTCCACCGGGGCGCTGGTAAATTTTCCTCCATACCATCGCTTTTTAACTCGCTCGAGTAAGCGGTCCGCCAACTCGTCAGTCAGCGACCGACCGACCCGGACTTACTCGCCGCGATTGGATTGCCACAACCCCAGCGATGGGTTTTGAATAAAGTAAAACTCGCTTCCGTCTTCGTCGGTGTGGAAACCGTTCTGCAACGTTTCAACATCATAACGACGCATCAGTTCTGACAAGTTGCCGGGCGTATATCCCACGGACCGAATTTCTTCATCCGACAAATGGCCCGCCGCATAAACGACCTCGAAACGGTTTTCGGGTGATCCGTGAACCAAGTGAGCAGCGGCCGACAAATTGGCTGCCAAATCTTCGTTCTCGGCGACCAAACGGATCACCTCTTCTCGCGTGCGGTATCCATATTTGCGAATCAGGTGATCGATCTGCTCGTCTTCGCCAAATTCCTCGACGGCAGGCCCCAGCACGGTTAAACGTCCGCCGTTGGCAATCGCCAGTCGCGTTCGATAGATCGCCTTGTTTCCAAGCCATGTGCTCTTGAATTCGTTCGGATCCAGATAGGCAACCACATGTTTGGGGGCCTGGGGGATCATTGTGATGTTGACTTGACTTGCAAGCTCCGCAGCTTGAAAGAACGTGTCGTGATCGTCGCCAATAAACAGACCACGCGTATGCATACTGCGATCCGGCAACTGTTCAATCACAGTCAACGCGTAGACCAACGGCAATTCTTTGCAGAAATGGTCCGATGCGTAGTTCAGAATCTGACGCAGTGGCGTGTTGGCTTGCCCCAGCGTTTGTTCGATCCCGTACACAGCGCTGAGGTAATGGCTCTCGTTAATGCCATCTTTACCGCCGGTACCGACAAACACGTTCTTGTTGTAATTGGCCATCCCGATTACTTCGTGCGGAACGACTTGGCCGAGCGAGAAGATCAAATCATGCCCACCATCCCGCAACAGCCGGTTGACCTGAGCTTCCCAGGGACGGTCATACATGCCGCCGGTGACTTCGGAAACAAATTCCGATGGAACGGTTCCCAAGCGAACAACATCGTCTCGCCACAGATGAGGCCGGAACAAATCATGTGGGATGCCGGGAAACATGTGATTTAGCTTCTCGGGTGCCATTGGTGAATGCGTCCCCAGCGCCGGCATGATGTCTTTGACACGGTCACCAAGAATCTCGTGACATAACACAGTCAATTCACCTGCACGGCTGAACAACCGCGTGTGGTCCGGCGGCAACAACAATGCTCGCTCAGGCTTGCCAATTGCAGAAAATGTCTGCAACAGGGCGTTGCGAAGGTCTTCACTGGTGAGGGAAGTGTTTTTTGAACCCGTTGCGAAAAATGTTGTCATTGTGTTCAGCGAAAATGGTGTTCAGCGAAAATGGATTGCGAACCGAAAAACGTCAACCGGCGGCAACCACCTGAATTGTAAATTACCACGCCGTCGCTGGTCGACAAGTCGTGCAATGAGCGGGCGTTCGGGCGGGCGGGAAAATTTGTAGCAAGGAATCGCGGCAAAAAGGTCAACTCCGCCAGACTTATCCAACCTCGGCCCTCTCAGGGCCCCCCCAAAGTCCAACGGCGACGTGTAAACCCCACGGATGCCCCGTGAAAGCTTACACTTGTCAAAGCGGTCGCTTTATCGCATCGCCTCCCCTCCTTTTTTCGCCTACGCTGCGAAATCTTCCCTCCTTTGTCGTGAAATGTCCCACCATGAAAAACACCTTCCTTGTGCTCGCGTTCCTGCTCGTTCCGGTCGTGGGTAACGCAGCCGACAATTCCTCCTCGGCAATTCCCAATACAGCAAATCAAGGCAACGCCGTGCTGGTCGATGCCAAACGAATTTGGGACGCCGCGCCGCACAACGCGTTCACCGATTTAGTGCGATTCAAAAATCGATGGTACTGCGTGTTTCGCGAAGGTTCTGGCCATGTTTCGCCTGACGGCGGCCTGCGTGTACTGACGTCGACCGATGCAGTCCGCTGGGAATCAGCCGCCTTGGTCACATCGGCGGACTCGGATCTTCGCGACGCTAAAATCACCGTGACTCCCGACAACCGCCTCATGTTGGCGGGCGCCGAAGCGATCCAAACGCCAAGCAAACGCCATCACCAATCGCTGGTCTGGTTTTCCGAAGACGGCCGCACGTGGACAGCGAAACACAAAGTCGGCACCCTCGACAATTGGCTGTGGCGAATCACGTGGCACAAAGGGCATGCCTACGGATTCGGCTACGGCACCGGAGATAAACAAGGTGACCTGAGTCTGTTTCACAGCGAGGACGGCAACCATTTCGAAACCTTGATCGAGAAGGTGGATGTTGCCGGAACCTATCCCAATGAATCCTCGGTGCTCTTTCTGCCTGACGACACCGCCTACTGTCTGCTGCGTCAAGACGGAACCCCCAACTCTGGAAACCTCGGCACATCGCGACCACCCTATACCGAGTGGAACTGGATGAGCCTTGACAAACGAATCGGGGGTCCGGAGATGATTCGTTTGCCCGATGGTCGCATTATCGCTGCGGTTCGTCTATACGACAAAAAAGTTCGCACGTCTCTCTGCTGGCTCGACCCGCAAGCGGGTAGATTGACCGAAGCTCTGGCATTACCTTCCGGCGGCGACACCAGCTACGCCGGAATGGTCTGGCACGACGATCACCTTTGGGTCAGTTACTACTCGTCGCACGAAGGCAAGACGAGCATTTACCTAGCCAAAGTCCGCCTCGCCCCCTAAAAAAGTTTCGGCCCCCCTTGTTGAACCCACCTTTCTTTAGACCCAAGCGGGTTCCCAGCCTTTGCGGTACGGCTTGGTGATGTAGTTTTGGGCGTTCGCGTTGTTGGTGATCGTAAGCGACTTGGCGTCCCATTTAAGTTTTTGGCCCGCGAAACGGATGCCGATCGTGCCTAGCAAGACGGTTTCGGTCAGCGGTCCAGCGTAATCGAAGTGTGAAGTCGTCTCAGCCACCCCGCGACAAGCATCCGCCCACTGCGTGTAGTGATCGACACCTTCGATCACGGGCAATTTGTCGGCAGGAAATTTGTCTTCGGGGAACAACTTGGGCATCGCAACGTGAGGGATCACGAGCGATCCCTTTTCGCCAACCAGCACCGATCCCGCCGCAGGCAGTGCATAATCGGCGGGGACGTCGCCTAGATGTTCGCGCGGTGGTTTGGTTCCAACGCCGTCATACCAAGTCACTCGAATCGTCTCGTTGGCGGTGTACTCGGTACCTGGGAACTCGTAACGCACCGTTGCTCGGTCGGTCCATGATTCGGGAAACAATTTCGGTGCTTCGGCGGTCAATCGCGTTGGCGAGCTTAATTTCAGCGATTTGAAAACGGGGGGGCAAAATATGGCAGCCAAAATCGCCAAGTTGGCCCGTTCCATAAGCTTGCCAACCGCGCCAATTAAACGGGTGATAGATCCCGATTTTGTAAGGACGTTCCTCTGCAACGCCTTACCATAAGTCCCAGCGAACGTTGGATGGCACCGAATCATTGCAACCGCGAAGTTTGCATCGGTGGTAGTGGTGACTTTGACACTGGAGTTTTACCACCAAGTAGCCGCCACTAAGTTGCCGCCACCAGGGCGGTGTCCATGTCTTGACGGATGACGGAGCGGTGAAGTTCATCACCGATTCGATCGAAGCCGGAGACTCTCGTTCACCGGTGGTCAAGAATAGCAGCCCCGGTGTTCCCGCTGGATCGAAAAGTCCATACGGATTGTGGGTTGCACTGAGTACACGCTCGTCGAAAGAAACGATCAACAGCGAATTCTATACGTCTTTCGAAAATCACGACCGAATTTCGTTTAGCTTGCTTTCGCGAACCTTCAAGCACACCCCCCCCAACCGAGGACACTTAAGCAAGAGGGATAACGAAAACCGATTTTGAAACACCGGCAAATTATGCGCAAGCGGAGTGTGCCGGTGTCATTTTGTGTTCATTAATGCTCCGCGCGCACGCTTGCGCATCGCCTCACCTCTCACTTGGTTTGCTCCGGTTCCACGTCTCGTTGAAGACGCTGCGCGGATCGATCTGTTCGTAGGAGTCATTGCTAAAAACAATTCTATACCTAAGAGCCTTGCTAACCAGGTCAAGCGTATCCTCGCCAGCAAAGTCGACAGATTCGTTCAAGTAGGTTCCGTATCACGTCGCTGATCTCCGACGGAAAAAGCGGTCGTCCATGGTTTGCCGACTCATCAGAATGCAACTCCAGGCGATTGAAGGGGTTCTCCCGTTTCGGCCTGAAAATGAAATCGGTCGAAAAGCTTTCGAGTATTCGCGTGATTGAGGATGTGCAACGACGTTTCATGGCATCACCTCATTCGCACTACGGAATTCGCACCGTGGAACCTGATCGATGCGGTCAGCCGGCGTTCGTTCCTTTGTTTCCCTTCGCTGTAACCGCGTTAGCAATTAGATCGAGCGACACGTCAAGATTCCTTCGTTCGGCCGGCGTCACCGCGTTTTCGATGAGAAACCTCAACTCTTCGGAACTGCGGCTGAGCCTCGTTGAGAGCCGTCTTCCCGCCGCTGTCAAACACACTCGCCTCGCGCGACCGTCGATTTTGCAACGCACTCGACGAATATACTCACGCTGCTCGAGCAACTTCAGCATCGCTGTCACCGTGTTTCCGTCCGACGCCATGCGGTCGCCGAGTTCCGACTGCGTGATTCCATCTTCCTCTGCCAGCAGCGACAGCAAAACAAATTGGTCCGCCGTTACGTTGAACGGAGCGAAATGGGATTGAGCCACCCGATGTATCGTCAGATAGGCTCGTCGAAGCCGCATTGGGATAGATTCTTCAAACGTCATTTGTGAACGATCGCTTTGGTGATCTGGTGCTTCGAGGATCGTTGTTATCGCTGAAAACGTAGCAGAAGGTTACCACGCTCTCGCATCTTCTTCTTCGGTCGAGGCCGGCTAAGTGCCCGCGATTTAGCGGTGCACACAAGGCTCGCTCTTCCCACTTGAAACATTACTACGGACACGTACTAATAACAAGCCAATCACCTAACCGATACTCGAATTCAACTCGGAACTCATCCATGGCGCTACACGAATCTCCCACACCCATTGTCCGAAAAGTCAGCGAATCTTCCGATCCCGATGAGCATGGATCCAGTCTTCAGCCGGTTCAAAAGCGGGAAGTCGTGTTGCGATTGGAGGCCGAATCGCTTGAGAACATGCGTAAGCGGGCAACGGTTCGGGTCGATCAACCCAAAGGCAGCACGTTTGAAATCATCTGCGACGAGGGCCCGTACTTGGACGGTGACGATACAGCGCCACCGCCGCTCGCATACTATAGTGCCAGCATCGCGTTCTGCTTTTTAACTCAGCTATCCCGTTACGCGACGGTCAGGAAACTGAAGATCCGCAGCATGAAGCTTACACAGGAAACGCGGTTCACGATGGAAGGCTCTATCATCAAAGGCACGTTGGCTGGCCAAGGTGTTGAAGTCGTCACTCATTTGGATATTGAATCAGATGAACCCGAAGAAGCGATTCGGCAGATGATCGAAGTTGGCAAGAACAGCTGTTTCATTCACCAGTCGATCATGAATCCAGTGCCATCGACGATTCTAGCAAAGGTCAATGGACAGCTTCTCAGCTAGACAGCAAGATTGAGTTGGTCCAGGCCTCGCTTCGCGTGTTGCTGTCACACCCGACTTACTTCTTCCTTTTTTGCAACACGTTAGCACGCATTCTTAAGCTAGCGTCCGTCCATGCGAACGGCTTCGCGGACACGACGAACTAGGCTTGTCGCGATAATAAACGCAACGGATCCAAAACCGATCGGAAAGATTGCCGACAGCAAAAACAGAGAGCGTGAAAACTCTTTTGAAAACACACTTAGTGATGGCCGGTCGGGGTCGATGTAACACTGAACAGCTTCTCCGGTCCGGAATGCGTGGATTAGCTTACCGTGCACTTTGAATCCCGGTGCAAACAGCGAGATCTTCTGAGTTCGATGTTTATAACGTTGGCCTTGATACTCATACGAATAGGTAACATACACGGCATCCCTTGCTTTGCCGCGTTTCACAATTTCAATATGTGATACCCGCGCATCCACCAAGACCGCATTTCGAAGTCGCAATGCATCGACGCAGTTCAATATCAGTGCTATTGAACTCCAAATGGCGACAGATATTGATAAGATCACTATTGCTAGGACTGCAAGTAAACGAACGCCTCGTAGCGGGACTTGGTGTTGATGCATGGGATGTTAGGGACTCACTTGTCATCACCAACGACAATCGTATTCACGATAGAAACAAAGGTGTCGAACACCTTTTTTTGGTTTTGGGCAAATTGATGTGGACTGTGGCGTTGGATACGCTGCTTAAACCCAGACAGGTTCCCAGCCCTTGCGATAAGGCTTGGTGATGTAGTTTTGGGCGTCGGCGTTGTTGGTGATCGACAGCGACTTGGCGTCCCATTTTAGTTTTTGGCCCGCGAAACGGATGCCGATCGTACCTAGCAAGACGGTTTCGGTCAGCGGTCCAGCGTAATCGAAGTGCGAAGTCGTCTCAGCTACCCCGCGACAAGCATCCGCCCACTGCGTGTAGTGATCCACACTTTCGACGACCGGCGTTTTGTCCGCCGGAAATTCGTCTTCGGGGAACAACTTGGGCATCGCGACGTGAGGGATCACGAGCGAGCCCTTTTCGCCAACCAGCACCGATCCGGCTGCGGGCAACGCATAGTCGGCTGGCACATCGCCCAACTTTTCACGCGGTGGCCGCGTTCCCACACCGTCATACCAAGTGACGTTCAGCGTCGAACCGGCGGTGTACTCGGTGCCAGGGAACTCGTAGCGAACCGTTGCTCGGTCGGTCCATGATTCGGGAAACAATTTTGGGGCTTCGGCTGTCAAGTTTGTGGGCGACCCCAGTTTCAGCGATTTAAACACCGGATCCAAAATGTGGCAGCCGAAATCGCCAAGCTGTCCGGTCCCGTAAGCTTGCCATCCACGCCAATTGAAGGGGTGATACATCCCAATCTTGTAAGGACGATCTTCCGCAACGCCTTGCCATAAATCCCATCGCACGCTCTGCGGCACAGGGTCATTGCCGCTGGGGCGATTCAAATGCCGCGGCCACGATGGCTTTCCACTCTGCCATGAATGCACCTCTTTGACCTTACCAATCATTCCGGTATGCACCATGTGCACCGCGGTGCGATAGGCCGAATGGGATTGAATTTGGTTGCACATCTGAGTCACGACGTTGAACTTGCGGGCCGCCAACTTCATTTGCCGTGCTTCGTGAACCGAATGGGTCAGCGGTTTTTGGCAAAACACATGTTTGCCTAACTGCATTGCGGGCAATGCGATCGGGGCATGCATGAAATCGGGCGTCGAAACCAACACGCCTTCGATCTCATTGGACTTGTCCAACAACTTCCGCCAGTCGTCGTATTGTCGTGCTTCCTGGTATTTCTGTGCAGCTTGGCCAAGATGTTTTTCCGAGCTGTCGATGTCACAAAGTGCAACGACTTGGACCTGAGGACTGGCTGCGACGCCATTCAGGTCGCTCCAACCTTTGCCACCGGTCCCGATACTGGCAATCCCCAACCGACTGTTGGCTCCATAGACACGAGAATAAGACAGCGCCGGTAAAGTGATCGCTGCACCTGCGATCGTAGAAGCCTTCAGAAAAGAACGGCGATTACGCGAAACGGCCATAGGTAGGTTCCGTTGGTTGGAGGGAAGTTTATCGGAGGGAGCTTGATTCTAACTCAATTGGAAACGTCTGTGCGTAACGAGTTTGTAATTCGCCGATTTCCTGATTTTTCAGTAACGGAGCAAAACTGCGATCAAAGTTACGCTTTGCCTGCACCAAGACAACGAGCAACAGCAACGTCACCGTGGTTATCCGAAACACCGCGGCACGCCAAGGGCTGGCCGGCTGGACGCCACGCAACTCGGTGACCCAGCAAAGCGTTGGCGCGATCATCATCGCCAATGCACTTGTCATCGTGATACGGCCAAAGAAGTGCCCAAAAAACAGCACCGAAAACAGACTCACCACGGCAATGCCAATCAGAGCGTCCGAGTGGAATGCGAGCTTGGCCTCACCACGGTTCCGCATCATAACGCTCGCTGAAATTGCCGTCCCGATCACCGCTGCGGTGATCGGAATTGTGACGGCGCCCCCCTTAAGATAGCCTGCTAACATCACGCAAACCCCCGCAGACTGAAGCGACACGCAAAGCGAAATCGGAATCGAGACGGATTCTACGGATCGTTTTGACAATCGGCACAGCGAGTACCAAACAACTGCCAAAACACCGCTGCAAATGACCATTGTAAGATAGGATTGCCACAATGGCGTTTCATCCGAATCGATCAAATAGACCGATTGGTGCAGCAAGATACGGGGCAATGCAGCGACGAGACACAACCGCATTAGCCAGGTCAGCCAAAGCGGAGTGCATCGGGCGGCCGCGATCCACTGGATGCAAATCACAGCGGGCAAAATGATCGTCAAGAATCGATCCAATGCGCTGGCGAGTGGCCATGCCCACTGCACTTTCATCACCATCAATCCGATTGCCATCCCCACACCAATCGCTGGAGTGGAAATCCGATTCAGGTTCGTTGTCTGTTCGCGACGCAATCTTGTGATCACCAGCACCCACACGGCACTGGTGATCAACGCGACCGCGAACGACTTCACATACAGCAGCGGTTCAGGCATCCGCTACTTTTTAACGCCTTCGCAATCAATCATAATTAGCGCCTTATCGCCAATCGGTCCGATGGCATTTTTGTCGAAGCCATAGTCGCTGCGTTTGAGCGACAATTCGGTGGAGAATGCGACCCGTTTTGTCCCCTTAAAATCATGTTCTTTGCCCCCCATTAACACCAACGTAATCTCGTTCGTGGTGCCATGCATCGTAAAGTCACCTTTGACTTCGTAGCCACCCTCAATTGGTTTGACGTTGGTGCTTTTGAAGGTGATGGTTGGGAATTGCTTGGTGTCGAAGTAGTCGGGTTGGCGAAGATGTTCGTCGCGGGCCGCGTTTGCGGTATCCACGCTGTCGGTTTTGATCGTCAACGCAAAGGTCGACTGAGAAGGCGTTTCACGATCGAGCGAGAATTTTCCCGAGACCTCATTGAATCGACCATGGATCCAACTGATATCGAGATGCCGTGCTTTGAAACTGACCGAAGAATGCACAAGGTCATAGTCGTAGTCGTCCGCAGCAGAACATGTCGTTGCGTTAACACTGAACAACGCACAGAGTACAAAAGTCAGTCCACAAGCAAAGTGTGATCGTATCATCATGAGGTGTGCTTTTCGAGAGAAAGGTGGCAGTGAACTACGGATCGTGGTCGATCGCAGCATGTTCGCCATCGTATTGGCGGGTTTGACGCGAGTAAAGCAGAGCAAAGTTCGGAAGGTCCGATTCATGGGAAAATCATCGAAAGCGATGCGGAATGAATCCTGGTGGGCCTGCTCCGCTCTATAGATTAATCGATAAAAGCGGCCTTTGTTTTGCAAAAATGTTTGCATTTGCTTAGCAGATCCCTAACAATCGGGGTTCCCACCTTTGATCTCTCCTTATTCCCCCCCGTCGTCATGAAGCGAATCCTGAGCGATGCGTTGTGGTTGGCGTTCGCGGTCGTTTTTTGCGACAACGTCAGTGCAGCAGAGGATGCCACCGCGTTTTTTGAAACAAAGATTCGCCCTGTCTTGGTTCAGCACTGCTATGAATGTCACTCAGCGCAGTCCGAAGAAATTGGCGGCAAGTTGCGAGTGGACAGCCGCGATGCGATGCGAAGTGGCGGCGAATCAGGTCCCTCATTACTGGTCGGAGCTCCCGATAAGAGCTTGATCATCCAGGCCATGCGTTATGATGATCTGGAGATGCCCCCCGACGCTCCCCTGCCCGAAACCGTCATCAAAGACTTCGAGACTTGGGTATCGATGGGGGCCGCCGACCCGCGTGACGACACCGCTAAGGTTGCGAAAACCAGCGAGATCGATGGCGAGGCACTTTGGTCATTCTTTCCGCGGCAAACGCCGGCGATTCCAAACATCCCTCATACGCAGTGGCCGCGTGACCCAATCGATCACTTCGTTTGGGCGCGAATGCAGGATGCGAGGCTCACTCCCACCGTCGACGCGGATCCTCGTACTTTGACGCGTCGAATTTTCTACGATCTGATCGGTCTACCACCAACATCCGAACAGATCACCGCGTTTGTCGCCGATCACGAACACGACGCCGACGCTGCGATCAAACAGCTGGTCGATGAATTGTTGGCGAGTCCTCAATTCGGAGTGCGCTGGGGTCGGCATTGGTTGGACGTAGCACGCTATGGCGAATCCAATGGTGACGATGGCTTGGGACGCAACGCGACCTTTCCTCATGCTTGGCGTTACCGCGACTACGTGATCGATGCGTTCAATAACGACTTCCCCTATGACCAGTTCTTAAAAGAACAGATCGCAGGCGACTTGTTGCCGTCGAAGTCGCCAGCGGAGCGGAATCGCAAATTGATCGCCACCGGTTTCCTTGCCATCGGATCCAAACCGGCAGTGGCGATGAATAACAACTTTGCGATGGATGTCGTGGATGACCAAATCAATGTCGTCTGCACCGGCGTCATGGGATTGAGCGTTGCCTGTGCTCGTTGTCATGACCATAAACATGATCCCATTCCGACTCGCGATTATTATGCATTGGCTGGGATCTTTTCGAGCACGAAGACGCTCTACGGCGCCGTGGCGAATCAGAAATTAACGGCCCCGCCAACTCCGCTGCATGAACTCAGATCGGATTGGCCCACCCAACAAACCGAGCCGGATCGTTCGAGTCCTCCCGTCTTGCCGAACGACTATTCCGCTGCGATCGACTCGCTCGAGCCCGAACTGCACTTCCGGCTCGACGCGGCGCCCGAAGCATTAACCGTGACCCCAGCGGCGAGCTATTCGCCGAAAACCTTTGCGTCGGTGAAAGAGACGACTTTTGTTGGCAAACTGGCCAAGTCGAGCGAGTCGTATTCGGTATCGCTTTGGTTCCGAAACACGCTCAAAAATGATGCACGCGCCATCACGGCATACTTGTTTTCCCGAGGCAAACAACGAACCAGCGGACTTCCCGGCGATCATCTTGGCATCGGCGGCAAACACGATTCATCGCGTAGCGGCAAATTGTTCGTCTTTAACGGAGACAAAGACACGACGTCTGTCGCCGGCAGCACCGTCATCCCCACGGGCAGTTGGAATCACATCGTCTTGGTCCGCAACCGCGATCAGGTGAAGGTGTTTTTAAATGGACAACTTGAAATCGAAGCTGACATCAAGGCTACCTTCGGCGACAATGCGGAATTCTGCGTGGCAAACCGCAGCGACAACTTTGCACCGCTTACAGGCAACATCGCCGAGTTCGCAGTCTTTCCTCACGCATTAACAGACGACGATGCAGTGAAGCTTCACGCGACGTCGGGGCAACCACGCGGCGTTCGAGTGATTCCGCCCTATGGTTTTGCAATGGGAGTGCAAGAAAAAGCAAAGCCGGTTGACTGCAAAATCCACATCAACGGTCAAAGCAATAAGCTCGGGCCTTTGACGCCGCGAGGCACGCTAACCGCCTATCAAACGATCGATGCAGATGCCCCATTGAAGGCGACGGGAATCAAGATCGAATCCCAGCACAGTGGTCGCTTAGAGTTGGCGGAATGGCTAACTGCCCCGAATCATCCGCAAACGGCGCGTGTGATTGTGAATCGGATTTGGCAACACTTGTTTGGCCAAGGAATCGTGACGACACCCGATGATTTTGGCGTCTACGGCGCTCGACCGACACATCCCCAATTGTTGGATCATTTGGCGAATCGTTTTGTCAAAGAGGATTGGTCGATCAAACGTTTGATCCGCGCCATTGTGCTGTCTCGCACCTATCGCTTGGATAGTCAAGCCGACAGCGATCACATTCGCATCGATCCCGACAACCAGTATCTCGCGAGGCATGAACGTCGACGATTGGATGCGGAATCGCTTCGTGACAGCGTATTGCAGGCGTGTGGATCGATCGACTATTCACCCGCAAAAGGATCTGCGATCGAAAACGTCGATGCGTTGATCAATTGGCCCCCTGGGAACGCGACCGACCTGCATCGCGACAGCAACCATCGCAGTATCTATCTGTGTATGCTTCGGCACTCGCCACCAAAAGAACTCGCTGTATTCGATCTACCTGACGGGGTTGGAATCGCGGGGAAACGAGATGTCACGACGCTTCCAACACAGTCGCTCTTCTTGCTAAACAGCTCGTTTGTGATCAAGCAATCCGAGCGACTAGCCAGCAACGTGTTGAATTTGGACTGCCGCGAAGATCGCGATCGTATCCAGCGAGTTTTCGATGCCGTACTGCATCGTCCCGCCACGAATTCCGAACTAGATGCGGCGAGGGCGTTGCTTCATCAGTTTAACGATGCGGGCGAAGATGACGACACCGAAACAGTCGCGGCGAGACACATCCGAGCTTGGGCAAGCCTTTGCCAAGCATTGCTGATGACCAACGAATTTCGATACGTGGATTGAGGACGCAGATGATTTCACGAAGAACGATGCTGCAAACCGCTTCCTGCGGTTTCGGCTATTTGGCGATGCAGTCGCTGTGTCAGTTGCAGGCCACGACGGTTGACACCGCCACCCCCATTCCGCTCGCCAATTCGACCATCCCGCCCCGCGCCAAACGTGTGATCTTCTTGTGCATGAGCGGCGGACCTGCGCAAATGGATACGTTCGATTACAAACCGCAGACTGGCAAAAAGAAGCATCCCGGTTCGGTGTTCCCGTTCGCCCAGCGAGGTGAGAGCGGGTTGTGGATTTCGAATCTGATGCCAGAAACGGCGAAACATGCTGATCGTTTGTGCGTGATCAACGGCATGCACGCCGATACCGGCAACCATGCGCAATCGTTTTTGCAATTGCACACCGGCGAGAAACTGCGAAAACGGCCTAGCATGGGATCATGGATCTCGTATGGGTTGGGCACTGAGAACAAAAATTTGCCCGGGTTTGTCAGTCTGAATGCGGCCAAACCCTCGGTCTATAGCAGCGTTTTCTTACCCACCGAGTTTGCTGGAACGCCGATTGGGACCAGCGGCGAAGACATGTCCAAGGCCATGATCCGTGATATCTCGGGCACGCATTTGCCAGCCGACGTGAAACGGCAGCAATTGGATTTTGTGCAAGCGATGAACCGTGAACATCTCGGTGCACGACCCGGCGACGCCGCGTTAGAAGGTGTCATCGAGTCGATGGAGCTTGCCTTTCGCATGCAATCGACCGCGCCCGAACTTTTGGATTTGAGCCGCGAAACCGAAGCGACGCTGCGGCGTTATCGCGTCGGAAAGAAGTTGTCAGTCGGCACATGCCGTCCTACCGATTTTGGACGTCAGTGTTTACTCGCTCGCCGGTTTGCCGAGGCGGGGGTGCGTTTTATCGAAGTCAATCATGGCGGCTGGGATCAGCACAACGACCATCGACGGGACTTGAAGGCAAATTGCGAAACGATTGACGCCCCGATTGCCGCCCTCCTTGAAGATCTCGCTGCACGCGGTTTGTTGGAGGACACATTGTTGGTGTGGGGGGGCGAATTTGGCCGCCCTGGCTTGATCCCTGACGATGGAAAGGATGCATCGGGACACAATTCCAACGGGTTCACTTTTTGGTTAGCCGGGGGCGGCGTCAAACAAGGCTACGTGTACGGCAAGACCAATGAAACCGGTTCGCGTGCGGTCGAGGGCAAGGTGCACTTTCGAGACCTGCATGCCACGATATTGCATCTGTTGGGGCTGGATCATCAACAGTTGACGTTCGAGCATGGCGGCCGACAACATCGATTAACCGGTCACGAAGAAGCCAAAGTCGTTCACGAACTATTTGCCTAAATTTTCATTGGAAACACCATTGTCGATCAATCCATTTCGAATCTCTGCGTCACCACGCTGTCAAATTGTCCCGCTTCCCGGCAATCAGGTCTCTTTTGCAATCGATGGGACCGAGCGACTGCGATGGCACGCGTCTGAAGATGCGCCCCGTCCGTTTTTCTTTCCGTTGACCGGTCCTTCGGGTATCCCGTTAACGCGAATGGGGCACCCGGGAGCACCGGATCATGACCATCATCGATCCGTATGGTTCGCACACCACAAAGTCGCGAATCACAATTTCTGGGCGGACACGCCATCCACAAAGATCCGACAAACCCAGTGGTTGGCGTATGACGATGGCGATGATGAAGCGAGGATGGCGGTCCAGCTCGAGTGGCTCGCCGGCCCCGAATTGCACCCCGTGATCAAACAGGACTTGTTGGTGGCTGTTGCTCCCGCACCCGGCGCAGGAGTGTTTCTTGAACTGCAAACATCACTCCGTTCCGTGGCGGAGACGATCAAGTTAGAACAGACCAATTTTGGGCTGCTGGCGGTACGCGTCGCCAAAGCCATTTCGGCACGTTTCGGGGGCGGGGTGATCACCGGAGCGAACGGCCAGCAAGGCGAAAAGGCGTTGTTCGGTATGCCGTCGGCGTGGATCGATTACAGCGGCGAGATTGACCAAGGAATCGTCGAAGGCATCACCTATTTCGACCATCCGAGCAACGGAAGATTCCCAAGCAAGTGGCACGTTCGCGACGATGGTTGGATGGGAGCATCGGTTTGTCGCGATGGAGCGGTCATGCTGTACAAAGACAAGCCGACTGCGTGGCGTTACCTATTGCACGCTCATCCAGGCGCGATCAATCGTGACGTTGCTTCACAAGTGCAAGACGATTTCCATAATCGTTCGCCGATGCGTTTGCAGAAAGGCGGTGTTTCTCAGGCCTATACGATCGAGCGTTCCTAGCGGCGCGGACGACGCCACGTTTCTACCCTACTGCTTGGCACCAAAATAAGCGTAATCGGCTTGCGCTTCGCTGCGGCTCGACTACTTGATCGCGGTGCGCATGGCGTCCGCCTCGCTGCGATCCGCTTCGTCGTGGAAAACACCCGATGATTGTCGACGTCGACAAACTTCGGATGCGGTCCCTCCGCGACACGAATTCGCTCGGAACACTACTCCGCGAACGGTCAGATTCAGGCGTCTGGCATTCCAGTCCGCGTGGATTGACATGAAATATGACGGGGCTGCCCCCAACGTTTGAAGCCGCGATTGACGCGTTTTTTTGGCTAAAACTCCGGCTAACTCGTCAAATCTTCGATCTTTTCAAAAATTCTTTGTCCAAATTGCGGCCAAGTCGGAGTGGTTAGGTAAGGGAAGACGCTCCGAGTCGGTTCCGTTAGGGTCTGCGGCCCATTATTGACGCCGCCACGCCGCAAAAATTGCGGCACCGCCGAACGTCACTTGTTGAAGGAAAGAGACAACAAGCTGCGTGTTCCCTTACTTAAGTACTAGATCGAACGTCGCGGAGCAGCTTGGATGTCAGATATTGAACTGAACGAATTGATCGCGGCATGGCTGGATGGCCGTATCAGCGAATCCGAATCGGAATTGCTGCAACAGCGACTGCGTGAATCGGCGGAAGCTCGAGCAACCTTTCTCGAATTCTCGAAACTCGATGCCGGACTGCGGGAAGTGGCTAGCGGTGACATCGCCGCGAACCACGTTTTCGAAAATACGGCGTCCGATTCCGTTGGCCAGCCGAAACAGCTCGACGCATCACGAAAAACAAACCACCGTTTTGTCTGGGTTCAGCTTGCCGTCGCTGCGTCATTGTTGTTGGTCGTCGGTGCGGTGGCCTACCAGCTTGGCAAGTCTAATTTATCGGGCTCGATCGCATCGGGTTCCGCAGGTGTCGAGTCGGTAGCCACAACCGCAGCAGCGACGACGGCTGAACGCACGATTGCTGGCTACGCCACACTCCGCCGAGTCGCTGACATACGCTGGTCCCAAAACCACAGCCCGTATCGCGAAGGGGATGTCTTACCCGCCGGGGTGCTGCAATTTGACGAAGGCGTCGCGGAAATCGATTTTTTCTGCGGAGCAACGCTTGTTGTCGAAGGTCCTGCAAAGATGGACCTCGAATCCGATTGGTCCGTTCGCATGTTGGCCGGTCGGATGAGAGCGAATGTCCCCCCAGCCGCACGAGGATTCGTGGTCAAGGCAGCGGATTCCGAGATCATCGATTTGGGAACCGAGTTTGCCTTGGAAGTCGGTCCCGAGTCCGCTCGCGTCAAAGTCATCGACGGTGAAGTCAAACTCCGCGGCGGTGAGCATGACGGGAACCACTTGACCACGGGGCAAGCCCGACGATTGGCGGGAACCGAGGATGCCGAAGACTCGTTTTCAAATCTCAGCACGGTCACTGATGTTCGGATGCGACATGAACTCGAGCAACGCGAGCGTTTTTCGCAGTGGAAATCGTACTCCGAACGGTTGCAAAGCGACGATCGGCTGATCGCTTATTATCCCATCGCCCAGCTGCAAGACGAACGCAGTGTTCCCAATCTGGCTCACACCGGCAGCCAATTTGACGGTGCGATTGTTGGTTCGGTCAATCAAACCACCGGGCGTGTCGGCGGCAATTCGACGGGACTTGATTTCAGTCATCCCGGTGCACGCGTCCGTACGTTGATTGATGGCGAATACCAAGCATTCACGTTTATGTGTTGGGTTCGGATCGACAGTCTTGCTCACGTCTACAACGCGTTGTTCATGGCCGATGGCTACGAAAACGGCGAGCCTCACTGGCAAATCGATAGTGAAGGCCGCGTGATGTTTTCAGTCATGGTCGATGACAGCGCTGAAGTAATTTACTACAGCAAAGTCGAAGAGGCAGTGGTCCGCGATGCAGGGCGACACCGTGTCTATCGCACGCCGCCGATCTGGGATTCGTCCAAAGCCGGACGCTGGATGCAAATTGCCGCGGTGTATGACCCCGCCGCGATGCGAGTTCGGCAATACGTTGATGGCCAAATGGTCAGCGATGCTTCCATTCGCGATGACCTGCTGGTCAAGCGGCTGCATGTCGGTGCGTCTGAGATTGGGAATTGGGGACAACCGTTTCGCAAAACGCCACGTTTTGCCGTTCGCAATTTGAACGGAACGATAGACGAATTGGCGATTTTTGACGCCGCACTAAGTTCCGAAGAGATTCAAACGATGTACGAAAACGGCAAGCCCTCGGGATATTGACCCATCCCCAACGTTTAATGTCACCGCCAACCATTCAATTCAAGTTTCTGATTTTCCCATCATTGCAAATCATGATCATTCAACATCACTCCATCCTTGTTCGTGTGCTGTTAGCCGCTGTCATCAGCGTCGCGTACCTGAACACAATGACGTACGGCGACGAAATTGACTTTCAACGCGACATCCAGCCGATCTTCAACGAGAGCTGCGTGGATTGTCATGGGCCGGACGAGCAAGAGTCGAATTTTCGCGTCGATAGCCGCGTGGCGTTGCTAACAGGAGGCGACTATGGTGATCCGGGAATCGTGCCGGGAAACGCGGCAAGCAGTTTGCTGATTTCCGCCGTCTCGTACGACGATCCCGATCTGCAGATGCCTCCGGACGAGAAGTTGAGCGATGAAAAAATTGCCCTGCTACGCGAATGGGTCAAACAAGGTGCGGTTTGGCCGGGACAAATGGACGCCAAGGTCGTTCGCGAAAAATCAGATCATTGGTCGTTTCAACCAGTCGTGCGTCCGGAAATCCCAGCGGTAGCGGCGAAAGCGAATTCGCACGCGACGGTTTCCAGCAAACACGCGGTCGAGTCCTCGCCGATTGATTCGTTTTTGCTCAACCGTTTACACGGCGAGGGACTCTCCTACTCGGAACCAGCTGATCCACGATCGCTGATTCGGCGAGTTTCGATCGTTTTGACCGGACTGGCACCAACCCCCGAGCAAGTCGATTCGTTTGTGTCGGCGTTCGATCAGGATGCCGACGCAGCTTATTCCGAGCTAGTCGAGCGACTGTTGGATTCGCCCCACTTCGGCGAACGATGGGCTCAACATTGGCTGGACGTGATTCGTTGGGCTGAAACCAATGGTTCCGAAAGCAACATGTATCGCAAAAATGCATGGATCTATCGCGACTATGTGATCCGCGCATTCAACGAAGACAAACCGTACGATCAATTCTTGTTTGAACAAATCGCCGGCGATACGGTGGGGCAAGGAGACGCAACGGGGTATCTCGTATCTGGGCCGCACGTCCCCGCAGCCACCGTCGGGCAAGAACCGACGGCGCGTCGCCAAGCGCGTGCCGACCGCATGGACGAGATTCTGCAAACCGTGGGTGCAAGTGCGATGGGAATGACGATCGGTTGTGCCCGTTGTCACAACCACAAATTTGATCCGATCTCGATCAAAGACTATTACTCGATGGCAGCCGTCTTCCAGGACATCGAATTTGGTAGTCGGTTCCCGGAACTCGCCGACACTCATCCTCGCAAGGTTCGCGGTAAAGAATTGTATTCGCAGATCAACCAACTGCGTCAAAAGCTTCGATCCATGGGGCCGTGGGACGAACATTGGATTGGTTTCAAGGAAGTGCGATTTCCCGAGACCAAAACCCAAGCCGTGCGGTTGACGTTCACGAAGAACGCGGTTCGTGTGGATGAATTAGAGATCTTTGGCAGCCAAGAACGCGGTCGCAATTTTGCGTTAGCTTCCGAAGGCACCAAAGTCGAAAGCCCCGAAGAGATGGCCGTGCCGCGAGGTCCGCTCGAAAACATCAACGACGGTGAATATGGCACCGACGGTTGGGCTGGCAAAAAGCCCGAAGGCAGCGATGACTATCCGTGGGTGACCTTTACATTCAAAGAAGCTCGGGACATCAACCGGATTCGCATGAGCTCCAATCGCGGCGACTTTCTTGAAACGGACTATTTGACCGGGTTGAATTTCGTCTATGTCGATCCTTACATCGTCGAGGTGAAAACCGAAGACGGCCAATGGAAACAGGTTGCGGGAACGAAACACTTTCAATCACTCGACAAACAGCATCCATCGCGCACCACGCTCAGCAAAGAGTTGCAGCGATTGATTGAACTCGCCAACGAAGAAGGCCCCAAACCAAGTTTTGTCGGTCGCTTTGTCAAACCAGTGACCACATTTGTGTTTCGACGCGGTAGCCCTGAAACCCCAGGCGAAGAAGTTCCGCCAGCTGGATTGAGCGAGCTCGAAGGCGATCTAGGCCTCCAGTCCGATTCGCCTGGCAAGCAGCGTCGCAAAGCGTTTGCCCAGTGGCTTACCGACGCCGAAAATCCGTTAACCGCTCGAGTGGCGGTGAATCGGTTCTGGCATCACGTCTTTGGCCAAGGCATCGTGGCGACAACCGCTGATTTTGGTGCTGCCGGAGCCCAACCGACCCATCCTGAACTGTTCGATTGGTTGGCAGCCGAGTTCGTCAATCCCACGCTAACCGATTACCGCGGCGTCGAGACAGCGGATTCGTCACAACGCGATCATAACGACGACTCGCCCGATCGCACTCGTTCCGCCTGGTCGATGAAACATATGATTCGGTTGATGGTGATGTCAAAAGCGTTCCGACAATCCAGTCTGCCGCGAGAGGACGGTTTGGACGTCGATGCGGGTTCGGCACTGCTATGGCGTTTTCCTCCGAAACGCGTCGAAGCCGAAGTGATTCGCGATTCAATCCTGCAAGCGTCGGGTGTATTGGACACGGCCTTGGGTGGCCGAAGCTTCCGCATTCACAATGTCAAACAAAAGTACTCGCAGTGGGAAATCGTCGATAACCACGGACCGGAAACATGGAGACGGATGATTTATCAGGAGCGGATGCGGCGCGTCGACGACCAGATGTTTACTGCGTTTGATTTCCCCGATTGTGGACAGGTGCAGGCAAAACGGCCGGTTTCCACGACTCCGCTTCAAGCCTTGAATCTGTTGAACAGCGATTTCGTGATCGATCAATCGCAACGCATCGCCAAGCGGGCAGAAAAAGAGAGCCGAGGTGAATTGGCTGAAGCGGTACGGCGATGCTTCGAGTTGTTGTTAACCCGCGAACCGACGTCGGATGAACTTGACGCCAGCTTGGATTTGGCAAGACAGCACGATCTAGCGATGGTTTGTCGCTCGCTGATCAACGCCAACGAATTTGCATTTCTGCCGTAATTCGCAATGCGACGGCTACGAAGTTGGGGAACCTCGCGACAACCGCGGGGGACAGAACCGCTTTGAGCTTCGATTGGAACCATACACCCAAAAACTTGATGCGAGAACGAAATAATGAGTAATCCTGAACAACTATCACCGCTTGGACGTCGTCTACTGGATCGCCGCGGTTTCCTGCACACCGCGGGACTCTCGACCAGTGCGATGGCGTTTGCGAGTCTGCTACAGCAGGACGGTTTGTTGGCGTCCGACAATACGGCCGCATTTGGGAACAAACCAATTCGTCCGGTCATCGACCCGAGTCGTCCCTACGCGGCTCGCCAGTCCCATTTCCCGATGCCTGCGAAACAGGTGTTGGTGATCTATCTGCCTGGAGCCGTTAGCCATGTCGACACGTTTGACTACAAACCCGAACTCGCCAAACTGCATGGTCAAAAACCACCGGGCATTCCCGCGGTGACCTTCGAAGGCCCGACTGGCAACATCGCCAAGCCGTTTTGGGACTTCAAGCCTCGCGGGGAATCGGGCAAGATGGTTTCGGACTTGTTGCCTCATTTGGCGCAGCACGTTGACGACTTTTGCTTCTTTCACGCGTTGACGACCGACACCAGTGCTCATCCGCAGGGCGAGAACTTTATGAACACTGGGTTCACGATGGAAGGGTTCCCATCGTTTGGGGCCTGGGTCACCTACGCACTGGGAACCGAGAACGAAGAACTGCCTTCGTTTGTTGCGATCAATGACCCGCGAGGGATGGCGAGAAGCGGCAAGAACAATTTTGGGAACGGCTTTTTGCCGGCCGCGTTTCAAGGAACCGATTTCAGTGCGACGACGCCCCCGAATAATTTGCATCGTCCTGAATCGCTCACCCGCGCCGCCGATCGCGGCACGATCGACCTGTTGCAGCGACTCAACGCACGGCACTTGAACAAGTATCCCGAGGACGCTGATTTGGCCGGACGAATTGCTAGCTACGAATTGGCGGGCAAGATGCAGACCACCGTGCCCGATGTGATGGACATCTCCGGTGAAACTGCCGCGACGCTGAAAGCCTATGGCGTCGAGGGCGGCAGCAAGCTACGAGGCGAATATGCCCAGAACTGCATCTTGGCTCGTCGGTTACTCGAAAAGGGAGTCCGCGTCGTCCAATTGTTTAACGGCAGCGATCCCTCGGGCGGAAACGGCATCACGAACTGGGACTCTCATTCGGACATCGAAAAAACCCATGCGATGCAGGCCGAGATCATGGATCAACCGACCGCGGCCCTATTCGCCGATCTGAAGCAACGCGGAATGCTCGAAAACACGCTGGTGGTTTGGGCCACCGAATTCGGACGGATGCCGTTTTTGCAGGGCAATGGTACGGGCCGCGATCACAACCCAAGCGCCTTCACCTGCTTCCTAGCGGGTGCCGGAGTGAAAAAGGGGTATAGCTATGGCGAAAGTGACGAGTTTGGCTTCAAAGCGGCGATCAATCCGACGACCGTTTATGACTTTAACGCGACGCTGTTGCACTTGATGGGACTCGATCACGAACGTTTGACGTTTTATCACAACGGTATCGAGCGACGTCTGACCAATGTCCACGGTCATGTCATCAAGGACGTGTTGGCCTAAAAGCACCTGTCTGACCAAGCGGCATGTTGCCCCAAACCGCGTGTTGTCCCAAGCGGACGTCACGCGAGTTTCGAATCGATTTACCTGCACTTGGATCATCCAAAACTCCGCACCGCAGTGTCTTTCTACTCGCAACCTCACCACCCTTATCGG
>NZ_JBFHFD010000035.1:0-28544 GCF_041583735.1 Novipirellula sp. | reverse complement strand
GTGCGGAAATTGCGAACCATGTGATGCAGTAACGCTCCGGTGCTGCGTTCTTTGATCCCCGGTGATCCCGAGATCACAACCACCGGCGACTTTTCCGCGTAGGCGCCCGCGATCGAATTACAGACACTCAGTCCTCCCACGCAGTAGGTCACACACAGTGCCCCCATCCCGCGAATCCTGGCGTAGCCGTCCGCGGCAAACCCTGCACAATCTTCACGTGTGCAGCCGACGACGTTGATCGGGCTCTTTTCGAGTTCGCTGTAGAGTGCCAGCACATAGTCGCCCGGAATTCCAAACAAGTCATCGACACCGTAGTCGCGCAGTCGACGGACCAAGTATTGACCGATCGACACGTTCGCCGTCACTCGGCGCGGGGCTTCCGTTGACACGTTCATCGCAGTCTCCTCAGAAAACGAACTCAGAAATACCAATCAGCTCGCGGCGTGTACCTTATTATACAAAAGCGGGCTGCAGCGCACGCCAAAATTGCCAGCCCTGCAATCCCGCAGCCCTCCTATCGCAACCCGCAGCATTTCCCAACGCCCCCCACTCCGAGTCTCCGAGTCTCCGAGTCTCCCTGTCTCCCTGTCTCCCTCGCTCCCTCTCTCCCTCTCTCCCTCTCTCCCTCTCTCCCTCTCTCCCTCTCTCCCTCACTCCTCACTCCCCTCGCCCCCCGCCCCGGGTCTATCTGCTCGATACGGCACGCTCTAGAATGTGACGCGGCAGGGCGGCAACGTTTTCCATCACTCCCACCTCTCGGTTTTTCCAAAGTCACGATTGTGAACGCTCGTGCTTCCGCAGACAAACGCACACCGCCCGCAGCGGTTCGCCCAAAGCGGACCACCGCGCTCGTATCGCGATTGATGGGAATGGAAACCGAATACGCCACGCTGGCCGTCGACCCTCAAAACTTGTCGTCCGAAGACCTACCCGCGTCGCTGTTTGTCTACGAACAAATCTGTGAGGCGATTCGACGCGATCAACCGACTGCCAAAGGATTATTCGACAGCGAGCAAATGTTTTTGGCCAGCGGCGGTGCGGTCACCTTTGAATCCAACCCGACGATGCACGATTTGCCCGGCGGTTTGATCGAGATCGCGACTCCCGAGGTACGCAGCCCCGAAGAACTGTTGACCTGCCAACGATCGATTGACCAATTGGTAGCCGATGCCACCGCCGATTCAGAAACCAGTTACGATCTTCGCGTGCTCAAGAACAGCTCCGATTCCTATTCGCACATTTACGGCTGCCAAGAGAATTACGAGGCCGACGTGGCGAGCGGTGTCTGGTTAGTTCTCTATCGCTTGTTCGTCTGTTTGTTGTGGATGATGCAAGTCGTCAGTTTGGTTGTCTCGGTGCCGCTGCTGTGGTTGATGTTATCGATTGGCTGGATCGCACAGCGACGACGTCGTTCGCGATCCGCGGCAACCGCCGATTCCGCTGGCGTTCGTTCCAGTGACATTGAGCAGGAAGCGATTGACGCAGACGATTCGCCCGCCGAACAAGATCCACAAACGACCTTTGACTCGGTTCCCCCCACCGTGGCCTGGCTTTTCGTAGCGGCGCTGCGGTGGATTCACTTTCCCATTGTTCTGGTGTTACGCTTTGTCGCTCGGCACATTGCGTTTCGTCCCCAACGCCGCTACCTAACCGCGCTATTGGCGTCTCGATTGGCGTTGTGCGGATCCGGAGCACTCGATTACGACGGACGGTATCGGCTCAGCAGCAAGGCGATGGCGATCGATACGATCGCCGACATGGGAAGCTTTCGTGGCGAGCGGCCTGTGTTTGTCTATGGACATTGGCTAAGTCATTACTGCGCGAAAACGTTTCTGTCGCTGGCGTCGACTCGAGTGATGTTCGCGCGGCGGCAACGATTGCAAATCGGGTTGTCCGATTCCAACATGGCCGACCACGCCGAGTACGTTAAATTCGCCTCGGTGTCGTTGGTGCTCGATATGATCGAGGCGGGTGCGGTAGCTGATTTGCCTGTTTTGAAGGACAGTGTCGCGTCGATTCATCGCATCGCGAGCGATTGGAATTTGGTCTCCAGCGTGCCCACGTCGCATGGCGAATTATCGGCATTAGAGATCCAGAAGAAATACTTCTTGGCGGCAAGGCAATTTGTTGCCGAGACCTCCAACCAGTGGCTGGGCGAGTCCGAGACGGTTCTGGTTCGCTGGGAATCGCTGATCGCGATCTTAGCGGCGTTTCGGCGAGACCACACACAAACGAGTGAAGCGGTTGGACGTGTTGACTGGATGACCAAGCAGCATTTGATCCTCGCACTCGGCGATAAGGCCGAGTGGACTGAGAAGAAGAAGGTGGATTTGCGGTACCACGAATTATCGGCTGACGGTTATTTCCAGCAGTTGGCGGTGACCAAGCCTGAGGTGATTTTTGTTAAGCAGCAGAACGTCGATCGCCGCCGCCGCTCCCCTCCTTCGGGATCGCCCGCCGCCCGGCGGGGCTGGATCATCCGCGAGTTCGCTGGCGGTGACGAAGTGTTTCACACCGATTGGGCCTACGCGATGATCGGCCAAGGTCGGAAGCGAAAACGGGTCAATTTTGACACATAGCAGTGCTGCCAACCGAGTGCGTCGCAACCTCTCATTTTGCGTCGTGGATGAGGCAACGAGTCCCGGGCTCACTTCGCTTTTTCGACCGACTCATTGTTTGGTCCACCCAAGCACTACCTTCGTTCCAATTTGCAACGCAGCACATGCGGACAAGGAAATCGCAGGTCGGACGGGGGTGGCCAAATGCTCGTTAAAACAGGAACAATTGGACTGAAGAACAGGTCCAGTCGGGGTGCACAAGAAGGAATCGTATTGGGGGAGTTGACGAATTGGGCCGAGGAGGCAAAACTCTGCATACTGCTAAGCGAAAGCACGACAAGAGCGGCCGTGGCGGAACTGGCAGACGCGCTAGGTTGAGGGCCTAGTGGGAGTTAATCCCGTGGAGGTTCGAGTCCTCTCGGCCGCATCAGAAAAGCCCCGTAATACACGGGGTTTTTTCGTGCGCGGATCGAATCGTTCCTCGTCGGCAATGCCGGCGGAATGGCCAGCAAGTGCCCCTGATTTACCACAATTACCTGTTTTAGGTGCAACCAGTGGTGCAACCGTTCGCGGGTCGTTGAATGACGTCGATCCGTCCAAGTATCTCTAGGACGGCGACTACCTTGTTCCGATTACTGACCGGGAACACCGATACCCTTGCTTTTTTGAATTAGCTCAGACATACCGCTGCCTTGACGTGCCCGAATCCAAGTCAGCTGGGAGGGTCCACAGGGTCTTTAGGAGGATCAAAAGGATCCAGCGGGCATAGTTGATTGGTGTCTCAGATTGCCGAAAACAAGTGCTGCAACAAAGACAGTAAGGGTTCTAAATTTGAATCTCATTGGTTCTCCAATTGATCGAGAAACAAAACACTGTTGACGATGAAAAGATCACGCTGGAGCAAATCCAACTTTGGGCTACCATTGATCGAATGCCATTTCAGGTTGATCGAAATGGTAGGTCGATTCGTAGCTTCATAAGTGACCGTCGACGGCAGCGACGTGCCTTCGAATTGCGTAAGACTAATCTCACATTTCGAGAGGGTCTTAAGTTGTTCAATACCGTTCTTTGACCGTGAACTTACAATCGATAAATGGCGAATGGGCCAAAAGTTGTTTTCTTTGTCGAATTCAATTTTTGTTCCCATGGAAACGTAAGTCGACTTGTCTCGGCGACCACTTAGAACGCGAAACGGCGGCCAGTTCGCGTAACCAGCGATAACGTCCTGGTCTGCCTTTTTCAAGCTGAAATCTCCATAGAAAGCCAGCCCGAAGCTTCGAAAGTAAAACGGGTTTAACATCGCATCGTGTCGTTGACGAATGTAGCCCGTTGACCGGGTAGCAAGTGAACCCGCCTCAAAGTTTGTCATTTCAACAAAGTCGTCCTGCCTAAAGATTGCCATGTTCGCGACCTTTTTGATCTCAGGAATTTCTACCTTTCCGGTTGAGGTTTGCTCGGAACCGGCGGGAAGATCGATCAAATCACGTCTCGCGTGGAAGTACGTCTCGGTTTCCTCATTGAAGGCATAGAGCCCATACTGCTCGATCTCGTTTTTTAATTGCCCTCGTCTCTTTATCATGATCGTATATTCGAACGCGCCGGCGACAATCAAGTCCCGGTTTTCGGCCACCTTTTCCGCGAGGTAGGAAGCGTCGACGAAGGGCAAGCTTTCGAACTCCTCACGGCTGATATCAACCAATGAGCTCCACTTGCTTTTTACGCTATCCATCGGTTCCTCGCCCGACGTCGCCGGCAAGGACATTCGTGTTAACAAGACGAGCAGGACCAGTAAGGCAAATCGTCGATGGCTATTGAGTCGAACGCACATCATTTCGAGTTTTCCTCATCCGTTAGAGTTGGATTTGAATTACGATCTACCACAACACGTGTCAGCGACACCCCAGTTACGTCATTGATGACGTCAACTGCATCACAATCCGGCGATATGATAATCTTATCGAAGCAAACAATTCGCTTTCCAATCACCCTCATGTCGGCGTTGATCGATTCACCGCTTTCGCTTCGAAGCGACAAGCTCAGATTTTTGGAAAGCGGCTTCGCCAACACTACGGTGAGCCGCTCTCCAGACGTTTTTAAGGAATCAGGGTACCGGACATTGCCCAAGTCGATCTGCAACGCTTCACCTTTAAGAAGTGAGGATGCGTCTACGTCAAAAGAGTGAGCAACGATGTCATCGGCAGAGGCGACGGATGCGACCGAGAGCAACGTGTAAGTGGCTATCGCGAATGCGAACGACCAACTTAACCGATCCAGACTTTTTCCGCGTTTAGGCTAGACGCTCGATTCCAACGTTGTAATTCTCGGTGAGTCACTAGGCTAAATCCGAAGGGATGTCAGGAAGAGCCGGTTCAATCGGCGATGGTGGAACGCTGATTTGCCAGCCCATCCTTACCGAATGCCTAGCAACTGTATTACTGAATGCCTAGCAACTGTTGTTCCTTTGTTCCTTTTCAACCGCGACGAAAACGGGGATCATCGGTATTTGCTAAGAATGTACCGCCGATTTTGCCATGTGAATTAATCGAAAACCCGTTAGATTACCGCTTATGGTTGAGCAGTCGAGACGACTCGGCGTTTCCGTTGCACAAATCAATAGCAAAGAGTGCTTCGTTTTCCGGCAGGTCATGCCTATTTTCGACTCAGAACAGTTGAGCTAATGTCGCACGGCAGCGTCGAGCGAAGAAAAGCACTGCCATGGTCAAACTGAAAAATTGAGGTGCGCTCGAGCTTACCTTCACAATGGCTATGTCACGACTCAAACCGTAATCGAGATGATGGACGATTTCTGTGAGACGATCGAGCAGACAACCGTTTTGGTTCTGGACAATGCTTTCGTGTCATACCAGCGGTAACTTCAAAGCGTGACTGGAGCGGTGGAGCGATCGCACAAAAGTTTCGTGATCGTACCTAAAATCCCATGAGCGTGGTTTGGATGTTCATTACCCAGGTGCGCTCGGCCGATCACAGTTGCCAGCAAGCGGTCATGCGATGAACTCAGTGAGAGATGCATCGTCCTGTTGCTCTGTGAGTAAAATCTCACAGCGATGTCTCACCAAGTTTCGCAAATCACCCATGATGGCGAAATCGCCCCGACCGCAAGAGCAGCAGCGATTGTGCGCTACCTCGGCTCTGTGACGCTTGTTTTGAAAATGTGTCCACCGAGTTTAATGGCCATGAAAACGCGACCAAACGCGACCAGCATTTCACTTCAGTGGCAATTGCAGGGGGAACGCTCATGGCTGGGATTGAGCTTCGAAACCGACGCTATAACATCATCCTTCGCTACGGCGGAAAACGCTTTGTCAGGTCACTCAAAACGAGCGACGAAGATGAAGCATTAGGCCGGAAACTGCGAGTCGAGGAGAATATCCGCCTGATCGAGTCGGGGCGTCTGCAGGTACCTGCAGGATACGACTTGGTGACGTTCCTGCTTTCGGATGGATAGTTGACTAAAAAGCCGACCGTCGAGGCTTCCGTGACTCTTAACAACTCCGATGTTTCCGAGTTCGAGACTTCCCCCAAATTATGCGAGAAAACGGACTTTGAGCGAAGCAAATTCAAAGCAGGATAGAAAACCACACCCTGTCAATCACGGGTTTTACGCAAGCCTTTGGAACGCGAAACGAAAGCTTGTTTGGTCTACGGTCGCGAAGGTTACAGATTCTATAGAGTGCTACCGAACGCGGTTTTGATTTTATCGAAGATCAGTAATTTGGGCGCAATTTGGGTTCAAAGTGAGTTGGACGCAGTTACCCGCTAGCAATGCATGTGCGACTCACCTGCCATCGTAATTCAATGCGGAGAGAGAGGCAGAGGGCCTATTGGGAGTTAATCCCGTGGAGGTTCGATTCCTCTCGGCCGCATTCAAAAAGCCCCGTAATACGCGTTTTTTTTCGTGCGTGGATCGAACCGTTCATCGTCGGCGATGCCGGCGGAATGGTCAGCAAGTGCCCCGGATTTACCACAATTACCCAAATTTGGTGCAAGCGTCGGTGCAAGCCTTCGTGGATCATCGAATGACCTATCTCGCGATACAACAATTGATTGCGAAGCCGTCTTTGAGAACGAGTGACTTTTTTGACGAATTCGAAGACCGGCACGATCAGTTCTACGAACAACTCAAGTCGTTAGAGCAGTCGATTGAATTGGGACGTCTCTAGACGGCTTACGGAACTTCAACGTAATTGCCGGGACCATTGAGGGTGGCGAGTTTTTGTAGTGTGACGACTTGGCTGCCGATGGCGACGCAGTTGATTTGCGTATTCTTTCCTCCTCTACGATTCAACTGCGTCACGCGTTCGACAATCGAAGTTTCGAATTCGCCGTCTGAAAGAATCACGACAGCGTCGGGTTTTAATTGAATCGCGAGCAACAAGGCATTCGACGGATTCGTTCCACCGCTCGGGGCGATCATCGTGAGTTCTTGTGCGAGCACCGCCGCCCCCGCCGCTCCGGCATTCCGATAGCCGCCGCCACAGATCTGCAATGCTTCGGTGTTGAAGAGAAGCAGTGCGAACATCTGTTTTGCGTTCATTTGCGAGACTGCGTCGACGATTGCCGATTGAACCTTCGCAAAGCGTTTCCCTGTCATGCTGCTGCTGCAATCCAGTACGTAGACGACCGAAGCGACATCAGGCGGCAAAATCAACAAATTCTTCGGTCCTGTTTGCAGCGAACTCCTCAACACGCCCAATTCCAATCGGTTGCCCGAATCGGCATCACCATTGTCGTCCGCTGCAGAGACCGAAGTGCTAATCGCAGGAAGCCAATCGGTAGGTCCCGCGCCCGCAGGACGAACAATCTCCCACCCCAACGCAACGTGGGGCACTTGGACACCAGAGGTCGTTCCGGTTCCGTAGACGTTCGACTGTCCGGGTTGTGCCGAGTTCAATGCTCCCGAGTTTCGTTGTGACGAGCCTGACGATGCCGGGGGTGACGATGCCGATGGATTGGCGCTAGCTATCGCTGAAGAATTGCTGTTTCCACTAGGAAGCATGCCTTGCGTTGACTGAGAACCTTGGGATCCAGTGTTCCCGTTTGGTGCTTTGCCCGTTGGTGCACTAGAGTTCGGCGCGTAACCCAGCTTTCCACCGTCTCTCCCAATCGAATTGGTCTTACCAGGCAAACCTGGACTTTTCGATGACACCGGAACATTACCACGTTTCCAGGCCGCCGTGTCAGTTGCTCCGCCACTGCCACCGCCGCTACCACTTTCCCCATTGCATGGCCCCTTTCCTCCGCTGCACTTTCCATTTTTCATCGTAACCCCGCACGTTGCACAAACCGATGGCGTTGCTTGTGTTTCAGGCGATACGTCGGGTTTCTTTGCCAGCGGATTTGGTGGATCAGCTGCGTTGGTTGACGCGGTGATGGGTTTCTTTTTCAAAGGCGTCAACGACATTGAATGCAGAAACCGCCGAAACAGCATCGACTCGCTCTCTGCCGATGTCTCAATCGTTTTCGGGGCCGCAGACGGTTCATCAGCAGAAGCGATGAAGGGAGTCGCTACAGAAACGGTGACTACGATGAAAACTGTAAAACTATTGAACACTTGACCGGCCTCCAGTCAAAATGATTTTTAACGTCTCGCCGTCCGACTGCGGCCACAGTTGATACATCACACTTTCGCCAATCATTGTGTCACGCAGTTTTGTAAATTGGTCGTATGAGTTGGGCCAGATCGCGATCGTTATCGAATACGATTGATCTTTTGCTTCGGAAACGATATTGCGAAATTCGTTCTCACCGTTCTTTGCTCGCAGATTCCATCCAGATCCATCGATCGGCTCAATTACGACACCGCTATCGACAGTTCCCCTTGTTGTTACTTGAGAATCATTGAACCCATGGCCGAAAATCGCTGGCCGTTTTGCTAAGTAGATCATGCCGTCTTGAACCAAAACCAAGATCGATGCGAGTGAACTCGATCGCACTCGCGGCACGTGGAGCGTCTCCTGTTTCGCCTCAGCGAGACTGTTGTAGTCGGCTTGGGCTTCGGCCAATAGCTTCTTGGCTTCGTCATACTCCTTAGGAATCGATTCGATTTGACTGCGGACAACCGCGTTTGACTCTAATGTTTCTGCAAGCGATTGACTCGCCATTGTTTCAGCCTGGAGAGCCTCATCCGCACTTGCACTGAGTTCTTGCTGCTCCGTCGTCAACTGTTTGAACTCACTGTCATCGATCACGCTCGCTGTTTCCGGAAGCGCCGCGAGCGACGATTTGAGTTGCTCCCATTGTGCCGAGAGATCTTCGAGTTGTGCCATGGCTTGTCGCACTTGCTCGGGTGTGGCATGTTCGCCGATCGCTTCCTTTGTTTTGACGATCGATTGATTTTGAATCATTACGGCGAGCAGGATGGCGAGGAAGACGATTCCGCCGAACGTGTTACAGATCGTATCCAAAAAGAGATCAAAACTCGAAGTTTCGTCACGCTGGTTTCTCATGGCATCGCTTTCAATTCATATCCCAAACGAATCGCGTGATCCGCTCCGACCACTGTAAACCCGTACTGAGCACGATTTTTTTCTAATGTTCCCTCAACCTCGCGGAAATCTCCTTCACCGCCGGGCTCAATGAGAATCAAAAGTTGCCGACGGTCGAGTGGGATGTTTTCGAGCCAACTCTCCCATTGATCAAGTCGTTTGGAACCAGATAATGTCTTGACGCTTCTAGTCAGAGCATCGTGGACTTGGATTCGTTTTGTTGATAGTGTTACGAGCGTCAAGAAACGCCCTTCGGCGGTTTCATCTCGATACACAGTTGACTCGTCTCCGAGTAATACGTTCGCCCGTTCCTGAACAAGTTTGAGCTTTTTCGAAATTGCATCGAGTTCACCTCGCATTCCGTCGAGCGATTTTGACTCGATCGCCAATCGTTCCGCTTCCGTCGCTGCTTCGCGAGACTCCGCTGCTAGTTTCTGTGCTTTCGCATTGGACGCTTCGGTACGTGCATGCAGAGCTGCATTCTGTTGTTTTAGCAGTTCGACGTTCTCGGCAAGGTTGAATGCGTTGATGCCATCGGATCGATCGGAGGCTTTGGATCGCTCGTCAAACTCGGTTTGAGTGTCGGCGATCTGCTGCTTGAGTGCCTCGATTGTTTGGACAACAGGACGGATGTCCTCCGCCGGAGCGTTGCTCGCCGATTCGACTCGCTGGGCCAACTCAAGCACGAGGATCATCGTGATGAGAATGAAGATTCCAACGACGGCGGTGATGATATCTTGGAAAGCAAAGAACGAAATTCCGGGGCCTGAGCTACGACGCTTCGCCATAACTAGATTTCCCGGATTTGCTCGAAGGGAAGGATCTTGATTCGACTGACGATTTGCTTCAAGCAATAGTCTTGGCAGTCATCCAAGAACATCTCTTCCGCTTTACGCTGAGAAGTGATCCACAACTGGATCACAAGTGCCACAACAAGTGCCAAGAGTGTTGTTTCGAATGCGGTGCTCAATCCGCCCGTAACTTCTTTCAGAGAACCGACGATCCCAGCGACGTCGGATTGTTTCTCCAACAAACTGCTAAAGTTACCGATTGCACCGGCCAAACCGAGCACCGTTCCGATGAATCCGAGTACCGGGATTGCCCATAGGAACCCGCCAAGGGTGGCGAACGAAGTCTGGTGAGCGGACTCATCTCGGTCGGCGTTCGCCCGGAGGATATCATCAACATCGCTGACGCGTCCGAGATTCTTCAGGTTGGAAAGGGCAATCAAAATACGGTTGTAGACCAGAAATCGGGCGGGATCGTCGGCGAGTGCGTGAATGTTACGAATGACGTGGTCGGCAGTATGGCTCGTCAACACGAACTCATGATTCTCAGGAATCACGGCGTGTCGAAGCGCACGACGTTGAAGCGAGAGCTTGCTTCGTTTGAACAGCAAAATGACTATGCACCAAAACCCGAGGAACACCGTTGCGTGTTGCGTTGGCCCCCGCTCGAGAAGCATTGCACGGAAATAGTTGTCTGGCATGAAGTGAACGGCAGCGAAAAAGATCGTCGTCAGCACAAGAGCGATCAGGCCGGAAAAGGCTGTGTTCACAGCGGTGCCGTTGCCTGCACTGACCCCGAACCGGCGTTCGATGTCGGACTTGGCCACGCTTAGTGGTCGCGGGAGTGCTGGAGCTGACGCGGAAGGAGGATATGAACTCATCGTTTACGTCGCCGCCCCGGCTGCTGCTGAAATCATGACTAGAAACAGAACCGCGCCGCCAACAAGAAGCACGGATAAAACAATCAAAACAATCGAACAAAACTTCCAAAACGTCCGCAGCCGATTTGCCGCGAATCCCAAATGAACATTATCACGCGAGCGGCTGAGTGAAAGCAGACTCGAAGCGTAATTCAATAGGAGGACTGCGCCGGTGATTTGGATTCCGCACAAGACCAAACCACACAACCCAAAGATGACCGAAGCAGCGCCCGCCGCAGGAACCCATTTCGCTTCAGCTCCGACGACCATTGCCGTAATGAAATAAACGATACCCAAGCCAGCGCCGATAAACATAAAAATGCTGATGGTCAATACCCAAACACGTTGGCTGATGAACCGTTCACATAGGTCAATGGGAACGGATGCACCCGTTGACACTGATTGCGATGCAGTATCGGCTTGGATTAAAACCGGCTGCGGTCCTGCCGAGGCGAAACGTTCAGGCAAACACATACTCGCCGGACGCCAATCGTCGTAACCGGCTCTCCACAGTAGCGTGTCTGCATCGACGTCGCCGACACTGACCCAGTTCAGCAGAGTTTGCGAGTTGATGGGGCCCTGGTTGTTTCCTTTGACATGCGCATACCACTGGACTCCATCGTCCGGCATCAAGCCAGGGATCGGCGTGGAGACCTTCGCCGCTTGCTGAACGCTGACCGGTGCCATGGCAACGCCTGACTCCGTTGCCTCACGTTGCACCGGCGCCGAGGCGGTTTTGGACTGAAAGAAGTCACCGAATTCTTCGGCTTTTAGCCACGCCAATCCATCGAATGATAATTCGTGCATTCGCGTGATCTGACCACGACGCACTAAATCACGAACCTTTTGGTCCGTGAGCGGTCCGAGTGTTTTGCCTTTGAAGCGAACGTAAATGCGATCATCACTCATGCGGTTGCTACGGTTTCGTTGGTTAAAGGTGGGGTACTTATTACGAGAGTGCCCAAGTGGCGTAGTGGATTGCAACATAAATCCTCTGGGCAAGGAATTTATTTTGCGAATCCCACTACCAAGTCGGACAGTAATTCGCCGCTCGATGCAGTGTCACACTCGGCAGGAGTGACCCACTCAATATGCAAACACAGGACGACCCGCGATCAAATCTCCTCGCGAGCTGGCCAAACTCAATTGTCCGGATTTGATCTCGCCGATTGGCACCCAGTCTACTTTACTTTTGTCACGCGAAGAGGGGCGTACAATTGCCAATCGACAATCACTTGGTTTGGATTGTGTCAGTTGAACAGAAATTTTTGAGTCAGATCGTCGCACCAACAAGCCGACCCAAGTGAATTGTTGGTTGCGAATTCGTGTTGCTGTATCCGAACTAAGTTGTGGTCGCAGCGAATACAACTGGCCCAAGCGAGGAATCACCGAAGTTTCAATTTCGCTGGCTATCTTGTGGTTCGTCTTAGCTGGTTCGTACCAATTCGCGATCGCACTGCCGCGAGACTTTAGCACACGCAATTCCGTGACCATGCTTTTTGACAAATAATCGCTCCCTTCACAAGCACCGCTGAGCAAATGCTGCAGCAACATCTCTTTAAGTTGCCCATCCAAGTTCTCTCGATTTCGCAACGTCGCCACCAACTTGACCAACTCGCCATCCCAGTCGCTAAGGATCGCATCGCGATTTGTTTGGTAACTGGTGAGAAAATTCTGGATCGTCGCATGAGGCTCGGTATAGACCACATACTCCCCTGTCAAATTCTCGCTTTTCACTGCCCCCGAGTCGTTCACTACAAACTCAATGCTACGAAGCTTGTTCTTCTCGTCCGGCGGAAACGGAGTGAAGCGAGTCTTTTTCATCCGGTCGTAATACGATTTGTAAACGAAATAACGATTTCCCGCCCCACCCGACTCTACGACTGTATACAGATCCGCGATGACCGTTTCAGGCAGCCCCCCCAGCACTCGTTCTAAAATCGCCGCTCGCTCCTCGTAACGGTCAAAACGATCAAACACGAGGTCGGGAATCGACAACGGTGATTGATCGACTTTCGTCGCAATGAGCGTCTTCGCCGACTGGATCGTCTTTACGTTCTCGCCCGTTAGCGGTTTCGCGACAATCGACGCGACGGTCGTTGCGAATTCGTTCCAAGAGAGCGCTTGATCCCACAGCGACCGTTCGGAAATCACCCGTTTGAACTCGTCGGCCATAGGTGAGTCGGGTGCCTTGTCCGCAAACTCTTGCAAGCTCGCGACCAATTGATCAAGCGAGCGGGCGGCGAAAAGTCCCCTCATCACACGGTCTTCATCCTCCATGCGTTGATTTCTCGTACGTATCGCACTCTTCATCGAAACGGCACGCGGACGGATCGATGAAATTTGCCCGCGAGCGGAAGTCGACGCACGAGGGTAACTGCTTTGAATCGCTGTCAATTCATCGAGAATGGCGTTCAGCCCGAGTATCGCCGCATCATTCGGTTCTCCTTGCTCGATCGTGTCGAGTCTCGTTCTCACATTGATCAGTTTGGCCAGCAACTCTTCGGTCTGTTGAGTCGCGAGTCCAGATTCCCAAACTTCTTTCCGTCTTCGCAACGCAAACACCTTTCCTTTTTGCTCGTCCGTTACGGCCAATTGCTCGGCGCGATACACTGCGGACAAATCGATATCAGCGTCGGAGTCAGCGTTCGCTTCAGACAAATAACGCTCGAATTGAGCCTCTTTGTTTTTCGCCTCGTCGAGCTGTGATTGCAATTGCCCGGCTAGCGACGCGACGCCCGAAGTTGCCGCGATCTCGGGAGCGGTTTCTTGAATCGCAGCGTAGAACTTTGAAGCACTTTCGAGATTGCCAACGTCCATCAACGATTGAAACTCGGCCTTCGCCGCCGCGATGCGTTTTTGGTAGGCCGCATCGATCTGCCACCAAACGAGCGAAGCGATCGCGAAACCGGCCATCGTCACGATCGCCAACATAATCGCTTGGAATCGACGTTTCTTCGTCAGTTGTCGTTCTTCGATCCCGAGTCGATACCGAGTGATCAGTTCCATCGGCGGCGGTTCATCGAACAGCGTCGTTTTCTGGTACGCCTTTTCGAGATCCTCAATAGGAAGTTTTTGATCGAGCGCCGTTTCAAGCTTTGCAATCGCAATCGCCCGCCGTTCGCGTTCTGCATTCTCGCGATCAACTTCGTTGAGCCATAGAGCAACGGGTTCGGATTGATCACGCAACCGATCGGGCAGCGGAGATTTTAGCTTCGCGATCAACTCGTTCCAAGCGACCAAGTGCATTCGAGCGGACGCTTCATCGAACTCACAGAACGCATCGTTGAGCTTAATAGCGAGCGAATCGAGTTCTTCGATCGTTTGATTCACGGCTAATCCTGCGAGGGCCGATCTTACTTGCCGCACGATCTTTGAATCAGGAGGAATTCGCCAAGCGACGCCAGTGAGTTCTTCGTTGAGCGTCCCCAGCGCCGATTGATTCGCCGACGCGATCACCGAGGGAGCTTCATTGGCGATTTGTTTCAGTCGAACTTTTTCCCAGCTTTCAATATCTTCTTCCCAAACCGTGGAAACTGAATCGACAGTCGCGATGCGTCGCAGGACTTTTAAACGCCACGCCAGCGGCGCGCGAGCGATTGCCAGTCGGCGATGTTGTTTCAGCAGCGCATCGATGGGCTGGGTATCGACGATCGCTTCGTTGAGTTGATCGACGAGATCACGATTGACCGCTGGCGGGACCGGGATATCGAGAAACTGCAGGATATCGAACCAATCTTCGAGTTCGGCATCGGGGAAGTCGAGTTTTACGGCATCATCGATCGCGTTTGGCGGAAGCGAGGCCGACTGAATCGCCTCACTGCGCAGCCCCTTATGCAGCAGTTCAACCGCAGCCGAGAGTCGAGCATTCACACGCGAGACCTCGGCGGAATAAGTCGCCGCCAAAGGCCGCATTGCCTCTTCGGAGATTCCATCGCGTTTGCCCAGCGTCGCCCGAATCGAGTCCACAAGGTTCGCCATTACTTGGACTCCGGTTCAGTGACAAGTCGAATTTTTGCATCAATCGTTAACGTGTCGACCTCGGAAATATTGAAGGCATTCTCTTTCTTTTTCAAGATCAGTTTGCAAGAGGGAATTTGGACAGGTTGAGCCAACGCGGATGCGATTTGATCAACTTTCGAGAGAGAATCTCGCAAAACATTTAAGTCTTGGCTATAGGATCTCGCTTGGGGGATCGTCCCTCCTTCACCATCCTCTAACTTTAGAAACGCCTCCGATTTCTTCTCTATTTCCTTACGTTCATTCTCTGACGCAAATACTTGCCAATCAGTGAAGTCACGTTGGACGAAAGATTGCGACTCCGCCATCAAGGCGTTGCATCGTGTGACTCTCGCGTTTTTTTTATCGATCTTGTTTGCTTCGTCCTTTGTCATTTTCGGATCGTATTCCGAGTTTGCAACAATCTTCCATTCCCTAATTCTATTGCAGTTTACAATGACACCTCCCAGCGCTTTGGTCAGCTTCAGGCAAGTCTCATCAAACTGTTTGAATCGACCGTTCTCGTCCGCAATTCTTGATTCTAAAGTTCGCCGCTTTTCATCCACATGGTAAAGAAGTTTGAGTTCTCCACTTTTGCCTTCATCGTGCAATCGAATTTCAACAGTGAGTCCGCTTGGTAAAGGCGATCGAATCGGATGGAAATTAAAGTCCTTTTTGCTTGATCCTGGAAGTTGCTCAATCTTGGGTTGCGTTGCTTCCGTATCAGGCGTGGACGCCTTGGGATTCGGCTCGAAGCTCCATGTGTAATCACTCGCATCCTTAAAGTGTCCGATGGTCAGCGTGTGTTCCCCACGAACTTTAGGCTCTTTGTCCTTTGCATCGAAGACGACTCGAACCTTGAATGCATTCGCTTCCGCCAAGCGAGATTCCTTCTCTTTCAGTTTCGCTGCGATGCCCTCTATTCGTTTCTGCACATCAACACTTTTGGGTAATGACGTCTTTATTTGTTCAATCAAATTTTTCGTTTCCGCGGCAGATGCGGTTATTAAAGTCATATCGAGCGGCTTTAGTTTGTCCAACCGAGATTGGATGTCTTCTATCTGTTGACTCACCTGACCCTTTAGACATGACAATAATTCAATTTGTTCATTATTCGTCAATGACGATGCGTCGATCGCTGATAGTTCATCGGTGATGATTGCTTCTAAGTCGCTTGCAAAACCTTTTAGCTTCATACTTAACAATTTGATGTCCGCATTGTACTTCTGAGTTTCTTGATCTAATTTACTAATCATTGCCAGACGACTATTAAGAGTTTGGGAATCATCCGATTCTTTACCCAGCAACGCGAGCGTGGCATTAATGAACTCTACGATCTTTGGGCCTGTGCGTTGTTTCTCGATGAGAGTTGTTAAATCCAGATGTTCGAAATCTTTCGTCTCGACCAGCCATTTGTTTGCACCCTCAATTTTTTCAAGTGTCTTCTCCGGCATTTCAACATTTGGAATAGAGTCAAGATTTCGAGGTTTCTGTGGATCGTTGAATGAACTCAATTCACGATTGAGACCAGAGACGTTTTGTTCGATTCCCAACAATGACGTCATGACTCCATCAAGTTTTGCTTCCGCAGTTTTATTTTCGGGCATTGCCGCCGAATTATTGGCTTCAATCAAGGAAAGTACGGAGGCATCTTTTGCTTCCTTCTTCCTCTTCGATCCGAACGATTCTGATCCTGACGAATTGCCGCTCGCATCACTTTTCGCAGTTGCAAAAATCGGAATCGCGTAATAGATCCCTCCGCCGATCATGGTAAAAAGGAGTGTTGCTGCGACGACAAACAATGCGTATGAAGTTCGATTCTCTTTCTTTGTTGTGGGAGGGAGAGTGGGTGGACCGGTAAGCGACGAATGCTTTGGCGGTGGGACTGGGGGGCGATTCGCACTGGGGACTAAGTCGTAGGTCTCCTCTTCGATTTGCGGTGGGAGACTTTGTGAAGTTGGCGGGGGTGAGAGTGGAATGCTGATCGCGGGTGCGGCGATGGGTCGCGCAGGTAATGGTTCTACGGTTGAAAATCCAGTCGCCGACGCGCCCGTTCTTGCCAAACGCACCAGTGGCGTTTCCGTGGCAAGCGGCTTGCAAGAGGTTAAATCAATCACACGTCCTCTCGCTGAGGCTAGTTTCGCTTCCTCGGTTCCTGCTAATACACACCGAACGCGGCAATCGATCTCTGGCGGCAGGTTGGTGTAGTAGGTGCTGAACGTGGCCGCCCATCGCTCGTGTTGGGGCAGCAGTGCGATCGATTCATTCAGTAGGTCTAGCAATGCCGCGTTTTGAGTGACGTCGAAAACAATCCAATGAGGTCGCGATGCAGGTACCTGAAACGCCTCAGCGACGACGCCGCCCCAACCTGCATCCCCAGTGATCCTGGCCCAACCTGAGCAAATACTCGCTGCTTGGTTTTGCAAAGGAATCGTGGGGCCAGCGGGGGGAGTTTGATTTTTTCCATCCCATTGTTCTCGCATCATCATGCGTTGGGTCAATACCCACGCCGGCCCAGCAGGCGATTGCTCGTGTGGCTCCACGACAACATGATGCGCGAGCTTGTTTGTTCGTCCGCTGTAGTCAACTCCATAAGCGGCGATCCGTGAAAGAACGCTCGACGATTTCCCGGCGACTTTCACGCGCAAATGCGAATAACAAATTGGGTTTTCGTGCGTGCGAGAATCCGAAGGAGAAAAGACGTGACGATATCCCGAAAGCGTTTCTAATCGTGTTGCAACGTTGACCGGCATTCCTGCAGTGCTCAGTACGGTACAAAACCCACGACTCCCCTGCCGTAGTCCCGAAGGGGCCGAGGTGTAGAGAAGCTCGAGACTCATCGTTTCGTCCCATTGCGTGATTCTGTCTTTTTCAATGTCACCGATGACGCATCTGCCGAGGCAACCCGATGTTGGGCTCCGATCAGTCCACGCGTCCAAGTAGCCAATGCGTAAAGCAACGGGACTTCGACCCAATAAGGACGGATGTTGCGTGGTCGGATTCCGAGTGTGCCGGTTTCTTCGTCGACTTCGGGGGCGACACCTGTTGAGCTGACCGGAACAAAGACCAAGTCGCGAGCAAACCCTTGAGCTGATGAAACGATTTCGGGACACAACTCTTGCAACAGTCCTTCGACTGCCGAGGAGGTTGCCCGAATGCGGTCGCTGTCGAGTGTGCGGACGTGATTGTTCTCGATATCAAAATAAGGTTCAGCATCCGAAACATCAGGAAGCAAATTTTTCCAACTGTCCCACTTCGTGACCACGATCACCATCGGACGTTGATGCAGTTCATCCTCACGCAGTCCAGCGTGTCGTCGCACCCGGCTGATCGCCTCAAGCAAGATCGTGTCTTGACGAACGCTCGCCTCCCTCTGCAACCGCGAATTGCGGGGTTTCATTTGTGGATCCGAACTTTTGCCTTCACAGGCCCGTCGAAATCGTGGGTCTTGGGTGGGATCGAAACAGAAGAACAAACAAGCCGAATGAGCAAGATGTCGAGTCACGGGGCTTGTGACCGTATCGGCACCTGGCAAAAAACTCTCACCAGCGTTGTCGTACAAACAAATCACCCGTGATGCCTCACGTGCTCGATCGTGATTGGGATGTTGGCTGGTGGGTTGGAGTGTGAACAAAAATGGCCGTGGTAGCGTGACGGAATGCTCGCCCATTTTGACTTGGTCGTACAAGTCGCCCTGCGTTTCTGTTTTCGCAATCGAAACCAATTGATCGGGATCGGCGTTGAGGAACTGCTGCTCTTCGTAGCCGTGAAGCCGCGAGTTGGCTTGGGCGTCGGCATCGTTCAATGTGACTTTGAAGAAACGGGGCAACATTTGCCGTAGTTGCCAAGTCATCGAAGCGAGAAAATAGCTTTTGCCACAAGCCGGTGCGCCGAGGATCGAATAGAAAATCGCGGGCAGTTGATAGAGCGGACGCGGAACTTCGAGATGGCAATGAGGACAGGCGAGCCGAGTTGTTCGGTAGCCTTCAGAGTCAAACGCATCCCCTTCGGGCGAAAACCGTGAGGGAAGAAACCGCACCGCAAACATGTCACCGAGTTTTGCATCGCCAATCAAATCGGGATGCTCGGAAACCCAGAGTGACTCCTCGGGCGCGAACACGTGCCAACAATGGGGGCAAGTAACTTGATTGAGTAACGTCAAACGAGACGCGGGCGGTGACGACATGCAATCCTCGGAGCCGATGGGTGGGACAAATATTCTTACACAGCTGCCAGGGGTTGACAAGTGAGCAACAAAGAACCATCGGCATTTCGCAAATGCAACACTGCAATCACTCATCAACTCATTCTGGAAAAGCGATCAAAGATCAACACAACCTAGGGCAGAATTGGGCGGAATCGGAATTTCCTAATCCGTTGAACGCGACAAGCACCTGAGTTCACCCCCGTTTTCTTCGCTGCGATCTCAAGTGCTTTCGGATGACCACGAATAGGTGAGTTGCCTGGCAAAGCATTCAGCTCAAATAATTTTGCAAGATTTGCCCCCTTTTCTCGCCACCATCTCTTCTTCTTTGCTTTGCTTCGTCGAGTTCTTCTATCAACACCTGGACAGGTTTTATCGCGTAGTGACACCTTGTAAGGTTGCGTGTTGGAGTATTCCGTTCGATGATGGAATCAAGGGACTCTTCGGTAATTGCGATTTGACCATCCGATATTTCGATCGCCAGTAGATGGCACACGCAAAGTCGAGACCGTCCCTCAACCAGCATCCCATCGTTGTCGATCAGAATGGGAAGCAATAGCCCTCGCCTGCTGATTGATTCCACGAGCGGACCGAAGTCACGAGGACTAGTCTCCTCGACTGCTTCGCACTCCGGGCGCAACCCCCCGATACCGTGGTGCTTGACCAAAGTTCGGATGGCCGGCTTACGAAATCGGGACTCGTACTTCTTCTTCGCCATCTTGTTCTCCTCGGGCGTGGCAATGTGGACGAGGCGGCCATTTGATTACGACGAATGACACAAACGTCACAGAATCGTCACGTCGCTTCCAAAGCGTATGTGTGTTGTGAGCTCACACCAAAAGGTGTTCTCGGAGGAGATGCAAATCCCAAGGTCAATTCGGGGACTATCTCGCCGACGGGGATTTCAACCTAGAGTTTAAGAGTGCCCACATGTCAGCTGCGAGAAGTAAACCCATGCAGAGGGCGAACGAGCAACTGCCGGGCATCTTGAACAAAGGGCTTGACCTTCGACTGGCCAACCTCGTTCCACTGGCTCAATACATGCAAACCATCCTAAGAGATCCTGGATAAAGCTACGTGGCACGCTGCCCTCAAATCGCAGGCGCGCTGCGAACCTCGCTTTCAGCAAACTCAATATGAATTGAAAGCTGCCGAATCAATTCAAGGTCGCGTTTCATTGTCGTACATTTTGCGAGGGTTTTGATCGATCAACAAATTGCGATTACAGAGGCGCGGCGAGCGACTTTCCATTGCCAAGACGCCCGGCCCTTGTGACTTCGATTAACTGCCTGGTTCACAACCGTTGTCAGGCTATTGCGTGTTTCGCTAGGCGGGCATCCGCCCTCTACTTCGGGCGTTTGAAGATCATCTCATAGCTGGCACCACCGTAGGTTGATGTCGCACGTCTTGCGGTAACAAGTTCCCAGCCTTGGTTGCCCATGCGTTCAAGTGAGGATTCAAAGCTAGTATCAGACGGTGATTCAAGTGTGTACTCCCATTTCGTCGATGCGTTTTTGGTTTTGGAAAATCCGAAAACCTGGGCAGCCAGCAAGAGCGCAAGCAGAAGGATCACAGCCTGAATGTGGTTTTTTGTTAATACGGGTTTGAGCTGAGTTGTGCTGGTAGTTGGGTGGACTGGGGTTGTTGATGATTGCGGCAGGTTTGTTGCGTATACAGCGGTGGTAACGCAAGGAGAAGACGGAGGATCAGCTGGCATGTCAAACGGAGGCAAATCTGGTGGACCATTGTTTTCAGGCAGGTCGCCGAAAAAGCCGTTTTCAACGACAGGAATTTCTGCGGATGCCAATTCATCCATCCCGTTGGTTGGATCATTGATCGCGAGTGCATTCGTGTCTCGCAGAATCAGTACAGGCACCTTGCACTTCGGACAGCGGACTTTTCTGCCCTCAGCTTTCGCTTTTACGCGAAAGACGTGCCCGTTAGGGCATTGTGCAGCAATCTGTTCTTCGGTTGCAGACATGGTGTCGAACTAGGTGGGGATTATTCCGTTCAACGAATCGCGATCTATTCGGCCTTTTGCAAACGTTTAGATCGTGTATTGAACGTGACCTCTTTGGGTGTTAGTGATTTCAATCGAACGTCGATTGCTCGGTTGCCTGATTGTAAGCTAACCCAATTAAAAGATGCAAGCGTTTGCCACGGTTAACGCGGGTACGTTCGCTCATTTGCACGCTGGTGCACTGTGTTTTTCTTAAGTGATATACAGCGATCATTGCACCGGACCCAAGCTGGCCCCCAGCTTCGCGTTGCTCGTTAACTTTTATCAGCTCTCGACACGCCCAACGGCCGGCTCGACGTCAAACCCTAGGTCGTTCAAAGCATCAATCTGGGCGAACTGTTTCAACCCCACTTCGGTCAAGTGCCAGATAACTCAAGACTAACTTGCAGTTGGTCAACGTATTCTCGACAAGCTGGCGATAAACTTTAATTCGCCAAGCGGCAGACTCTTAACCTGCCGCTTACAGCTCGGTTCTCACTAGAAAAGCAAACGACGTCTTCATTGGACGCTTTGCCTTTGATCTTGTCTTTGATCGAGCCACTTAACGCCGCGAAGAATAGGTCACGACCAGAATCACCCTTCAATGTGTCTTTGTCGAAATCTTCTATTAAAGCTGTGGCGTTAAATGTGAATCCAGCGTTCATCCCACCCGGAGCGGCGTCTGTGAGATGTTCGCGCCGTCGCTGATAAGTGACGTCGTTGCGAGTCCACTGTTGATGAAGCGCATCCAGTGCGACAAGGTCTTGCTGATTAATCCAACCAGCCCCAAGCAAAAGATCGTTGCCCGATTCACCATCAAGCACGTCCCGCCCCTCACCGCCGATCAGAACGTCGTTGCCATTACCTCCAAGCAGCCTGTCGTTTCCAAGTCCGCCGACCACCACGTCGCTACCACTTCCGCCATTAAGTTTGTCGTTTCCGTCACCGCCCAAGATGAAAGATGGAACGCTGACTTTTGCATGGATATCGACGGTGTCGTTGCCATCGCCAACCATGACAACAATCGAATCAACAGCGTCAGCATCAATGTCACGGTCTATTTTCGTTTGGCCTTTTCCTTGATTGAGCTTGGTTTTTAAGTTCAAGGCCCCAGAATGAGACTTGATTACGATGTGGTCTCTGCCGCTAGTGCCAATCACAAACAGCGTTCTGTCGACGATACCAACACCGCTGATGACGATCGATTTTGAGTCGGTGTCGGTGCCGTTTGTCTTTCCATCGTCGACGGTTACGGTGGCCGTATAGATTCCTCCGTCGATATACACGTGACTCGCTGTGAACGTGTCCGCAGTTTGATTGACCTGACTCGGAGCGATTGTTTCAATAACACCGTCACCCCAATTGATCGTCACAATGTGAGTATCACCTACGTCGGCATCCTCGAACGAACCGCTAATCGTCACGGATTGGCCTGCAGTACCAGCATCCTGGAAGGATGGCGCAATCAACGTAACGATTAGCGGGCGTGAATTGCTTGAATTCCCGTCTATATCGGTTACCGTCAACGACCCGGTAGCGTCGGCAAGACCAACGGACGATGCCGTAAGTACTACTGTTTGCGAACCATCAACTAAGTCATCGATCACACCATCCACGGTTGCCGTTGTCGATGTTTGATTTGCCAGGATCGTGACGCTCGCCGGTGTAACAGAGGCTTCCGTGCCGTCGTTGATGGACAGGTTGACAACGGTGTCGCTCGCCACAGGAGTGGAAAGCGAGATGGTTACCGTCGTCGAACCGTTCTCAGCGATGCTGGCATCCGTTAACAACAAGCTCAAAGCGGTTGAATCAATATCGGTTACCGTCAACGACCCGGTAGCGTCGGCAAGACCAACGGACGATGTCGTAAGCACTACCGTTTGCGAACCATCGACCAAGTTATCGATCACACCATTCACGGTTGCCGTTGCCGATGTTTGATTTGCCAGGATCGTGACGCTCGTCGGAATGACAGAGGCTTCCGTGCCGTCGTTGATGGACAGGTTGACAACGGTGTCGCTCGCCACAGGAGTGGAAAGCGAGATGGTTACCGCCGTTGAACCGTTCTCAGCGATGCTGGTATCCGTTAACGACAAGCTCAAAGCGGTTGAATCAATATCGGTTACCGTCAACGACCCGGTAGCGTCGGCAAGATCAACGGACGATGCCGCAAGCACTACTGTTTGCGAACCATCAACCAAATTATCGATCACACCATTCACGGTTGCCGTCGCCGAGGTTTGATTTGCCAAAATTGTAACGCTCGCCGGTGTAACAGAGGCTTCCGTCCCGTCGTTGATGGTCAGGTTAACGACGGTGTCGGTTGATGCAGGAGTCGCAAGCGAGACGGTTACCGCCGTTGATTCGTTCTCAGCGATGCTGGCGTCGGCCAACGAGAGAGTCAGGTTGTTGATCGTGTTATCGACAACGTCAATTGATGTGGTCTGAGTGCCTAACGTTCCAGCGTCGGCCGTAATGAGAACGGTATGAGTCGTATCGTCGACGCCGTCATCGACACCCGAGATCATAAACGTACCACTCAACTCACCGGCTGGAATCGTGACACTGGATACGTCCAGCGTTGCTTCCCCCGTATCGCCACTGGATACGTTGATAGTAAGTTCCGACGTCTGTGCAAAATCCAGCGTGATCGTGCCGAGAGCCGATCCACCAACCTCGTCGATGACCGCGGGATTGACCGAAACCCGGAATCCAAAAACTTCGTTGTCCACAATGGTGCCGGAGGCCGTATCCGAGTCGTCCACCAAAGAATCAGGTGCTCCAAGAAAACGAGCCATAGCAAAGTCTTCACTGGCAGCGACAACGTATCCGGCAACGACGATTGATCCATTCTGCTGTAACGCCAATCCATGCGCATAGTCATTTCGAGAGTTACCGCTTGCAATGAATGATTGAGTCAACTGTCCGTCGACGCCGAATGTTGTATCCGGGGTGCCGTTGGCATTGAGTCGTGCAAGACCAATATCGCTATTGCTGAGATAACTATTCCCAGAAACTAGGATGCGACCATCGGGTTGAAGAACGAGCGAATTCGCACCATCACTTCCGCCGCTAAAGTCCAACGCAACCAATCCCCCGGAGCCAAAATCCGTGTCAAGCGACCCGTCAATGTTGTAGCGTGCCAGTGCGAAATCCGTGTCCAGACCATTATCCGTCAACCCGGCGGCGACAACCTTTCCATCGCTCTGTAACGCAATCGCAAACGCACTATCACGACGACTCGCCCCGAAGTCTGTCGTGACGATTCCGTCACGATCAAACGATGTATCAAGGGTTCCATTGGCAAGGTAGCGGACTAGAGCGAAATTGTTGTTTCCGCCCGTTGCGAGACTCGGCACCGTATATCCAGCAATCGTAATCTTGCCGTCTGCATCAATGACCGAACCGAAAGCCAGCTCATCGCCACCCAAATCGGTGATTGCAATCCCGCCACTGCCAAAAGTCGTGTCAAGCGTGCCGTCAGCTTCATACCGCATGACGACCATGTCGCTGGCACCGATCGCGAAAGTGTAACCGGTAACCACAATGCGACCGTCACTCTGAATGACCACGTCACGCGCTGTCTCCACGACGGCACCCGTATCAGTAATCGCGACTCCGTTGGTGCCAAATGAGGTATCGACCGTGCCATCCGGTAGTAACCTGGCCACTGCAAAATCTCGTTGACCATTCACAGTGGCCAACCCCGCGACTAGGATTTTTCCATCCGGCTGTAACGCGACCGCTTGCGCTTCATTATTCGCTCCATTGAAATCCAAAGTCACCACGCCGGAGGTTCCGAAAGAGGGGTCGAGTGTGCCATCGGGATTTCTGCGTATCAGCGAAAAATCGTACCCAGATGAAGAGTCGGTATAGTGATTGCCGGCTGAAATAATTTTACCGTCGTCCTGGATCTTGACCGCATAGGTGCGATCGCTACCGCCGCTGATGTCGGTGACGACGACGCCTTGATTGCCAAAACGGGTATCCAGGTCTCCGGGCAGCAAAACACCGTTTGGCGATGTCGCATCCAGTTGCACCTTGAAAGTTTCGTTCCCTTCCAAGATCAAATCATTATTGGTCGCGACAGTGAATTGATGGGTTTCACCCGGGTTCCCAACGAAGTTGAGTGTGACAGGTGCATTGTCATAGTCGGTGCCGCCCGTGGCAGTTTCGTCGACAAAAGTAACATGAACATCAAACGGGTCTTGCACCGCATTGTCCAGCATCACCGTGTACAACAGGCCCACACCTTCTACCGCAGTGACGTCCTGAATGGTGACTGCCGCACGATCGTCGTCGGCGATCGTTCCGGTGGCGATCGCACTCGTCGTAGCGATCGCGTAGCTTGATCCAGCGGTCACGGTGACGGTGACGGTTTCGCTGAGTTCGACGACCGCATCTGCCGCCGGATCAACGACAACCGTCGCAACGGTTTGCCCCGCTGCAAAGGCAACGTTACCGGATGCGTCCGCGTCATGATCTACCTCAGTGGTCGCGGTGCCACTAACCGCATAGTTGACCACAAGTTCGGGCGACTCCGCGTTCGCATTTGTTCGTTCAAACGTATACGTGAGCACGTCCGCGCCGTCTTCGACGACGGTGGAATTGACAAGCCGAACACCGACGACGCTGAGATCGTCATTACGAATCGTTCCTTTCGCCGAAGCTGAAAGAATGGTTGTAGACGAACTTGGATTGCTCAGCGTCACCACGAACTCTTGATCAAGTTCTTCGATCGCATCGCCGGAAACATTCACCGTAACTGTTTGAGTGGTTTCGCCATCGGCAAACGCGACCGTTCCACTCGGTAGCGAGCCACCGAAGTCCGCACCGTTCGCGGCGTCGGTGCCGCTTCCTGTAACCGTGTAATCAACGCTCGCCTGACCCGCACTACTACCGGAACGCGTCACGGTAAATGTGAATGGCGTGGTCGTGCCTGGATTACCCTCAAACTTGTCCGAGTCCGTTGTCGCAATTGAGAATTCGGAGTTCGGCGTGACAGGAACGCCACCAACCAAGCGAATCAGGGAATTGTCGAACGTTCCCGCACCCACCGCCATGCCTGCGACCACCACGTTATTGTCGGGCTGGATCGCAATGCTATTACCGAAATCGTCAGATCGGCTAACGGCGACCACCTGAGTCCCAAGGTTGCCAAAACCGCTATCGAGGGTCCCGTCGGAGTTGTAACGCAACACGGCCGTATCGAAGTTGAATCCGGTAGAAATCGATCCAGCCACTACGATCTTGCCGAAATTGTCGATGGCAACACTCACGGCGACTTCCGTTGTTGACCCGAGATCGGTAACCACGCTACCGCCAATACCAAAGCTTGTGTCCAGCGTTCCATCAGCGTTGTAGCGAGTCACCGCCACGTCGTAGTTGCCTGCGGTGCTTTTGGCCCCCGCAACGACTAACTTGCCATCATCTTGCAACGCCACGCCGCCGACGTAGTCGTCGCTGCCGCCAAAATCAGCGATCACTTTGCCGCCCACGCCGAACGTGGAATCAAGTGAACCATCGGCGTTGTATCGAGCAAGTGCGTGGTTGATCCCCCCGCCACCCGCATCGGTGTACCCAACGACAATGATCTTTCCATCGGTCTGAACTACAGTGCCGAAGGCCAAATCGGTGGTGCCGCCGAAGTCCGTTGTCACCTGACCATCACCATCAAACGATGCATCAGGAACACCATTGCTGTCCAGCCGAGCGATCGCAAAATCTGCGGACCCGAGAATGGTCGCTTGCCCAGCGATCACCAGTTTCCCATCAGATTGCACCGCAGCGCTTTGTCCGTAATCGTCATTGGAGCCAAAGCTGACCGTGACTTTGCCGTCGCCGCCAAACGAGGTGTCCAACGAACCGTTGGCGTTGTAACGCGCGGCGGAGAAATCCCAATTGGGACCGGTTTTTGAGCGGCCTGCGACCACCACTTTTCCCCCCGGCAACGCCACAACACTTTTCGCTTCATCGTCGCCGGAGGTGATGCTCGTGAAGACGCTGCCATCGCCAGCAAAAGTCGTGTCCAACGAACCATCGGCACGATAACGCGTTACCGCGTATCCGTACGCAGGCGAGTTAGATCGCCCCGCGACGATGATCTTCCCATCCTCGCCAATCGCAACACTTTGCCCTTCGTCAGTTGAATTGCCATAAGCAATCGCTAACGCACCATCTCCGGCAAACGTATTGTCCTTTTGACCATTAGGCAATAAACGTGCGACCGCAAAATCGAAATAGGTACTACTGCTGTTTGCGTATCCCGCAATCGCGAATCTGCCATCGCTATATAACGCAATATGATTGGCGCCACTGGTACCCGGCGATGGACCAGGGTTGGTGATCGATACGAGTTGGCTGCCATGATGACTGCCGAAACCCGTATCCAACGAACCATTGGAGTTGTAGCGAGTTAGTACCGTATAGGATATCGATGACAAATTAGGGTTAACCGAACTCCCGGCGACGACGATCTTATTGTCGCTCTGGATGACCACCGAACTCGCTTCGTCATCTCGAGTTCCGATATCTGTTGTCAACTTGCCATCAAGGTCAAACGTCGTATCAAGCGTCCCATTGCTGTTGTATCGAGCGACCGCGAAGTCAGAGTAGGCGCCTATCGTCGTTTTGCCGACCACCACGAGTTTTCCGTCCGCTTGGATTGCCACGCCACTGGCCTCATCCGAAGCCGATCCAAAGTCGGTGGTTAATTTGCCATCCCCGGAAAATGTCGAATCGAGCGAACCATTTTGATTGAAGCGAACCACAGCGAAATCGTAGTTGCCGGCGGTTTGCGTAGCGCCGGCAATGACAACCTTGCCATCATTCTGAATCGCAACACTCTTCCCGAAATCGTAGGTGCCGATGTCTGCGGTTGCGCGTCCGTCACCATCAAAACTCACGTCAAGTGAACCATTGGGAAGATACCGCGCTGCAACGAAATCGTAATTGGCAAGCGATGAGTTGCTAGCGACACCTGCAATGACGATGTTGCCATTGCTTTGTAGTGCTAAGCTATTCGCGGTAACCCGTAGCGGACCAAAACTTGTGTATTGGATTCCGTCACCGTCGAACGTCGTATCGTAGGAGCCATCTGGGTTGTATCGAGCCACCGCAAATAGATTCGTTGACCCTTCGGATGTGGTCCCGGCAACAACAATCTTGCCGTCGGACTGCACCGCCACACCGACTGCCTCGCCTGGAAACTTTGAGACATCTGATTCGTTAAAAGCGGTGTCAAACCCACCGCTACTGGTAAAACGAGCAATGATCCCGGTTGTACCGACAGCAATCATGCGACCACTGGCATCGACAGCGACGGCATTCGCTGCGTCGTATCTGGTTAAGTTGTTGTGCAGGTCCGTTGTAACAATCCCCGCAGTTCCAAACGATGCATCGAGTTCTCCCGCCAACAAGTGACGTGATTCAAGTTGCTGAAGAATGGATAAGCGACGACTCCTCCGATTCTGAGTGCGATTGCGTTCCTTTGACTTCCGACTCCGCTTGTAAGCACCAACAGATTCCAACTTAGGAAAGAATCGAAGATCGCGAATAAAACCCATCTGTG